>CADBBS010000009.1 GCA_902793045.1 uncultured Lachnospiraceae bacterium | reverse complement strand
ACTTTGACTTCGTCGAAATCGCTCACGCTCGACAGACTTCAAGTAAACTTGGTCTGTGCTCACTTAATCGCTACTTTCATATCGAAAGTGATATGTTTTTAATCTGTTTTTGCCCATTTTTATGCCAAAAATAGGAAGTAACTGCCACTACTACCACTTCAGAATGCCGATAAATAGGGTGTATGTGACAGTAGTGGCAGTAGTGACATTAAAAAAAACTTTTTTGTTTATGTAGTGTACTTAATAAGATGACTTCATTATTTTTCTTTTGAAAAACATGCAACTATTAGAAAAAAATCTTTATCTTTGCAAAATAGTAACAATAACATTATGCTACAAATATTAGGATACATACTACTAATTGGAATAGCTCTTGCTATTATAAAATTTGGGATATTACTCATTTTACGTTGTTGTGCCTACGGAATAACAGCTTTTTTTAGTATTGGAGCTATTACTCTAATACTTGTTATCCTTGGGTTCATGGAATCTGGGACTGCATGGACAATTAGTAAGTGGGCTTTTTATATCGGGCTCGGTTGCAATGTGTTGGAATTAGTGATTCATCCCTCTAAAATCTTCTCCGATGTAAAGAAGGCATATAATGATGATTCCAGTAGCAGTATGACATCATCTGTTTCTGATAATTCAAGTGATAACGAAAGTTATTCAGGATTCCATTGTTGTGATAATTGCTGGTGGAATCAAGACAGAGGGTCAAGTTATTCTCGCTGTGCACATGATGGTAGAGATGATAGACTCTCGAATGAGTATTGTGGATATTGGCGGCAATGTTAATATAACTTTTAACTGATTATTAAACATCTCGAATAAAAAATTGTATCTTTGCCTTATGATGAAAATTATAAACGTCTTTACCTTCTTATTGACAGCCCAGCTATTGCAAGCACAGACTCAACAGGGTTATGTGAAAACGTTAGGACGCCCCAACAAGCCTGGTGTCCCTTTGTCAAATGTGACTATCCGTTTTCGTGGTTTGGTCAATCAAGTCTTAACGGACAAAGATGGGAATTTTGCTGTCATACTGCAAGGTAAGAAAGAAGGTGATGCCATCATCTTACAAAGTGTTCGGAAAAATGGATATGAACTGAAAGACCGTGAGTTGGTAGGACGTTCTTTGGTATTTTCTTCTCGTGTACCTTTGGAGATAGTCATGGTTAATTCTGCAGAATTAGAAGCAGACAAGCAACGAATAGAGAAAAAGGCATATCAAGTAGCTGATAAGAATTATCAGACAAAGCTCAAGCAACTGGATCAACAAGTCAAAGAACAGGAAATTACAAAGGAACAATACCAAAAAGAGTTGCAAGATTTGGAAGAAAAATATGAAAAATACCAGTCTTTGATAAGTGACCTTGCTGATCGTTATGCACGTACAGACTATGACCACTTAGACTCTATCGATCGTGAAATCAATATCTGTATTGAGAATGGTGAACTGGAAAAAGCCGATTCCCTCATTCATACTGTCTTTGACCCAGAAACCGTTTTAGAGCGAAATCGGGCAGCTAAAGAGGCTGCGAAGGCAAAGATGCAGTTAGGACAGGATGTCATTAATGAGGCGAATGAAGAGAAAAAACATCTACAACGTATCCAAAAGACAGTAGAGGATGGTAAAAAAGAGTAATCTGAGATTGATAATATCCATATTAGTTGCTTGTATGGTTTGTACTTCACAAGCCCAGACGCAGCAAGGTTATGTGAAGACGTTAGGGCGTTCTAACCAAAAAGGTGTGGCCTTGAGTGGTGTATCCATTCGTATCAAGGGAGGGCATAATGCTGTACTGAGTGATACCCAAGGATTCTTTTCGATGATGATGGCAGGCAAAAAGGAGGGTGATGCCTATGCTCTCCAACAAGTACAGAAGCAGGGCTATCAACTCAATGATGAGAACATGATAGGGCATCAATATGCGTTCTCATCAAAAGTTCCTTTGACCATTGTGATGGTTTCTACCAAGCAACTACAGGCTGACAAGCAACGGATAGAGAATAATGCCTATAAATCTGCAGAGAAGAATTACAAGACCCAAATGGCTTTGTTGGAGAAACAACAGCAAGCCAATCAGATTACGATAGAGAAATATCGTCAAGAAATACAGCAATTACAAAACAGTTTTGAGAAATACCTGTCGTTGATTGATGGTCTTGCCGACCATTATGCGCGAACTGATTATGATGAATTGGATGCCAAGGAGCGAGAGATTAATCTCTGTATTGAGAATGGTGACTTAGACAAGGCAGAGTTGTTGCTTCAGGCATTGGATATAGAAAAACGCCTTGCAGAGATAGAACAGCGTATCAAGGCGGGACAACAATTAATGAATGAGGCTAATGAAGAGATGGCCCTTATTCTGAAACAACAGGAGAAGGATGCGGAATATCTTTATCAACTCTACACTATCGCCCTTGGTCGTTTCGACAATGAGAAAGCCCGTTTTTACATCGAGACTCGTGCTCAATTGGATTCAACCAATGTCCGATGGCAGATTGAAACAATAGAATTCTTATGCGAATATGTCGCAGATTATAACTCGGCAATGGTTTATGCTGAACAAGCAATGGAAATTTGTAAAAAAAGAGAAGGGGAACAAAGTGTCAATCTAGCCGAGATTCTTAATCAGATAGGAACAATCTGGTATTACAAAAGTGATCTTGATAAGGCATTGGCAAATCACGAAAAGGCATTAAGAATACAGAAAGTCATGTTAAATCACACCACCAGAGATTATATTGGTAGTTATCTATGTCTTGGGAATATTTACGCTCAAAAAAGTATAAGAGATTGGCAGAAATCAGACTTTCAACAATCCAATTATAATAGGAATCTCATGGATCGTTATTACGTTACAGCATTAAATATGTGTACTTATTTCGAAAATGCTGATCATAACATAAAAGCGGAAACCTGCTACTGTAATGGGTTTGCATGGATGCTAGAATTTCAACAAGAACAAGGAATAGTGACCAAAGAACGAATTGACACTTGCAAGATTAATGCTCTGTTCTTTTTCCAAGAGGCACTGAAAGAGTGGAAGGAGATTTTTAATTACGGCTGTATAGGTACTTGTTATATGACGATATCAAATATCTATAGCCTTGATGGAAACCAACAAACCGCTATATCATATGCGGATAGTGCGTTAACTACTTTGACCAAGGTCTTTGGAGAATACCATCATCATGTAGCTACTTGTCTATCCACCTTAGGTTCTTATTATTCTGATATGGGGAAAAGGAAACTTGCTTATGACTATCATAAACGGGCATATGATATACGAAAAAAGATATTTGGCGAAGCTCATCCTGCGACTCAAATAACATATCAGGATTTCATGAAGCAAAAACAAATACTTTCCAATAATCTTCAAGATTCAATAATACCATATCAGATTTTTGTAGAATATACCAAAGACAAAAACTATGAAAAAGCGCTTAGAGCTTTTCAGAAATCCAAAGAGATATTTCTAAATATTCCTGATAATGTGGGGCTACTGAAAGATCTTTATTCTTTAATGGGATTGCTTTATACGATGGAAAAACAACATCAAAAGTCAGTGGAATGTTATGAGCAAGAACTACAACTTATTGAGACGGATGGTCAATCATCCTTGGAAGATATTGCTACATTATATGAAAAAATAGGAAGTATTTATAGCACTTATTTAAAGAATAATAAAAAGGCATTATACTATTACAAGAGAGCCTATCAACAATGGAAAGACATAGAAAAAGAACCCTCTTTAAAGATGGCTAGACTTTGCGAAGACATGGGGTCCATCTATTATAGTGCTAAAGATTATGAAATGTCATTGAATTTTTTAAAAGAAGCTGTAGAAATCAACGAATATTTCTATGGGAATGATTTTGCGGACATCTATGTTTTAATGATGGCATCAGTATATCTGAAAATGACGAATATTCCCGAATATTTGCGGTACACGTATAGATGTTTATTGGCTATTCAAGATGTTTATCAAATTGTGAAAATGAAAAAGATCAGGAATATCTCCGAGAATTATTTTTTAGAACATCCTGATGATCAGACATTGAAAGATATGTACGAACGAGTAAAAAAGAAATATCATATTAAATAAAGGATAAAATGAGATATAATATCTTGATATTGCTCCTCTTGTTTACTTTCTTGTCATTACAAGCCCAGAAGCAACAAGGCTATGTGAAGACGTTAGGGCGTCCTAACCAAAAAGGTGTTGCCTTGAGTGGTGTGTCCATTCGTGTCAAGGGGGGGCATAATGCCGTACTGAGTAATACCCAAGGATTCTTTTCGATGATGATGGCAGGTAAAAAGGAAGGTGATGCCTATGCTCTCCAACAAGTACAGAAGCAGGGCTATGAATTAAATGAGCGTGGTATAATTGGTAGGCAGTACGCTTTTTCAGAGAAGGTTCCTTTGACTATTGTCATGGTTTCCACCAAACAACTACAGGCTGACAAGCAACGTATAGAAAATAATGCTTATAAAACTGCTGAGAAGAACTACAAGACCCAAATGGCTTTGCTGGAGAAACAACAGCAAGCCAATCAGATTACGATAGAGAAATATCGTCAAGAAATACAGCAATTACAAAACAGTTTTGAGAAATACCAGTCGTTAATAGATGGTCTTGCCGACCATTATGCTCATACAGATTATGACGAACTGGATGCCAAAGAGCGAGAGATAAATCTCTGTATTGAGAATGGTAACTTAGACAAAGCAGAGCAGCTACTTCAGTCGTTGGATATTAAAAATCGCCTTACAGAAATAGAACGGCGTATCAAGGCAGGTCAGCAGCTGAAGGAAGAGGCATTGGAAGACCAAATAAAAATACAGAAGCAACAAGAAAAGGATGCCGAATACCTCTATCAACTCTACACTATCGCTCTTGGTCGTTTCGACAACGAAAAGGCACGTTTCTATATTGAGACACGAGCAGCATTGGATACAACCAGAGTGGAGTGGCAGAGTGAAGCAGGAGAATTTTTATGTATTTATATCGCTGATTATAAGAAATCTTTATCTATTTTCGAATTAGGTTTGAGACAATGTCTTTCCAAAGAAGGAGATCAAAAATATATATCTACACTTTATAATAATATTGGCTATATATATAATATTCAGAATGACTTTACTAAAGCGATAGAGTATCATCGAAAGGCATTGGAAATAGATGAGAAGGTATTGGGAACGAACCATCCAGATGTAGCAATATCATACAAAAATATCGGTGTAATATATCATAATCAGGGAAACTATATTGAGGCATTGGTTTATATCAAAAAGGCATTGGAAATAGAGGAGAAGGTATTAGGTACAAATCATTCAGAGATAGCAGTTTCTTATAATAATATCGGTAATGTATATTCTGATAGTGGCGACTATATCAAAGCATTAGAGTGCTATCAGAAAGCGTTGGAGATTGACGAAAGAATATTTGGAATTAATCATCCAAATGTGGCTTTGGTATATAATAATATTGGAAATATGTATAATGATAAAAGTGACTATATCAAAGCATTAGAGTGCTATCAGAAAGCATTAGAGATTGACGAGAGATTATTTGGAATTAATCATCCAGATGTGGCTTTGGTATATAATAACATTGGAAATGTGTTTTCCGAGATTGGAAATGACATCAAAGCATTAGAATTCTATCAGAAAGCATTAGAGATTGGTGAGAGGATTTTTGGAACATGCCATTCCGAAGTCGCAATATGTTACAAGAATATTGGTGCAGTTTATAGTAATCAGGGGAACTATAATGAGGCATTGGCTTATATCAAAAAAGCATTGGAAATAGAAGAGAAGGTATTAGGAACAAACCATCCGAATGTAGTTGGGTCTTATTATATTACAGGTTCAGTGTTGGTAAGAAAGAAAGACTTTGATGGAGCAAAGGAGATGTTTGCCAAAGGACTCACGATAGCAGATCAATTAAATGAAAATATGCCAGTAACTTTGTTGTTAAAACTTTACGATGGAATGGGAGCTGCTCTTGCAGGAAAGGCAGATGCAGAAAAGATGCCGTATCCTTCTGAAGTAAAAGTGTATCGAGAAAAAGCACTTGAACTTTGCTTGAGGATATATGGTGTAAAGAATATCAATACAGCAGGAATCTATCATAATTTAGGTTCTGTTTATGCATACGAGGATATTCGTCAAATAACAGATAACGATACCTTGTCGAGTTATGATATTAACAATTCCCAGAAAGGGCTGGAATATCTGGTCAAGTCACTGGCAATCAAAAAAGAATTGGCTCCCCATAATCTCCGTCCCATTAAGGAAACAGAGAACATTATTCGTTCGATAGCCAAGATTTATTATATCTTGGGAATAAGGAATTATGAGAAGCATAACATTCAGCAGATGGTCTTTTATTTCCAGAAGTGCCAAGATGCCTTCAAGATAGCGTCCGAACCAGAAGATGAGGATATCATCAAAACCATCACTTCGGTATTGTCAGAACTCAATAACAAACAATAAGCAATGGAACAAACCTATAAATACTTTGCTTTTATCAGTTATAACTCCAAAGATACGGAGTGGGGCAAGAAAGTGCAGAAGAAGTTGGAAGGCTACAAAATGCCTGCCACTTTATGTAGTGAGCATGGATGGGAAAGAAAGCCCATTAAGCCTGTTTTCTTTGCTCCAACAGATATTCAGCCTGGTGGACTTTCTGAAGAATTGCAAGAACGCCTTCGTGCTTCTCGAAACCTTATTGTGATATGTTCTCCAAACTCTGCACAGTCAGAATGGGTTGGTAAAGAGATAGAGTATTTCCACCAGTTAGGAAGAACCAAACAGATTCATTTCTTCATCGTAGAAGGTACACCTCACAGTGGCAATCCTGACACAGAGTGTTTCAACCCTGTTGTTGACAAACTGGGACTGCCAGAGATACTTGGAGCGAACATTCATGAGAAGATATATCGTTGGCCATGGATGAACAAAGAACGTGCCTATGTCCAGCTCGTTTCTAAATTATTGGGTGTTGAGTTTGATACCATCTGGCAACGTCACAAACGGCAGTTGATTAAAAAAGCAATTGCATGGGTGGTGGGTATCTTAATCGTTCTTGCAGCATTGTTTTATGTATGGCACATCAATCAGCCTGTTGATGTAGAGATAAGGCTAAACGAGGCGTCTGTGCATAACGAGCAACTGCCTCCTTTGAAAGATGCTATTGTAACGATGACTTTGGAGAATGAGACGAAGACGGACACAATACCATCTTTGGATGAGGCTGGCCTTTTCACCAATATCCCACATCGTTTTATGAATAAAGAAGTACGCATACAAGTAGTTTGTCAAGACTTTCTACCTTTGGATACCACCATACAACTATCTACAGCAGTTACTCTAAATCTCTATCGTGATGTGAAGATATATGGGGATATTCATTTTATACTTTTTGATGAGAGTAGAGATAATGAGCCTTGTCCTAATACAGAAGTAATAGTTGATGGTCATCGAGTTCTGTCTGATGCAGAAGGCATCGTGTCTATCAGCATTCCTTTAGCAGAACAAAAAGTATTCTATCCCATTTCATCCTCCAGTGTTATAATTATTGATAAGGAGATAAAGACTCCTCATACCTCATCATACGGAATTGCTTGTAGGAGATAATTAGTACTTTTTAATCTTAAACCCCAACTTCAAAATAAGTTTCAAAGTCTCTACAGATGTATTACGATCATATACCTTCTCCTTTTCTGGCAGGTCCTCATAGGCAACAAGGCAGGGATGATGTTTCAGGGCATCATCCCTTTTCTTTCCATACATCCATCCTTGGGCTATACGTTCTTTAGCCCATATCTCATGCACATTTTTAGCCATTGCCTCTAACAATGGATTCAACTCCTCTGGTAACTGAATGTCAGAGGTGTCTATCGGTTGAGGAATATAATTAGTTTTGCTCATGATTATAATTATTATATAGTTCTTCCCATCCCTTGGATGTTATCTCCAAACTCGTATCAGTGACCGAACAGTCATACTTAATAGTACCACAAAGATCAGGGGTTTTAATTATGGTATCAAAATCTGTAAGACAGGCATGCTGCTTTGTTGTATAATCCCGATCTTTATGTTCAGCATTTGGATAGGGTTGCCACGTATAACCAAGTAGTTCCATGGAAGCCATCCATCTCAGGTGTTCTGTCTTGGCAACATTCATAAAGAGTTCTTTGAGGATTGTATAATCCTTACCTTTTTTGTCTTTTTCAATATATCCGAAATTATTATTGGCATCCTGCTGTTTTTTATCCCTCTTTTGACTATAAGCTAACAGTTCCTCTAACCGTTGCTGGTTAATACCCTGTTTTGATAAGACTCCCATCAGCCACATCTTAGTATCTATATGCCAGACGTTAGAGAAGTCTTCTGTTTCTTTTTGCTGAATGGCATTGAAATATTCCAATCCTTTTACCTTTTCCTTCTCTTTTGCACGTCTTGCCAACCAGTTCTGTTCGACATCTTGATAGGTTGTTTTACCATCTTGTGTGAGTTGGTATTTATAATAGTATATCTTTGCTTTCTTTTCTATTTGATTGTCAATAATATTCTGATAGGTAAACAAATCTTCGGGTTTACCGAACAAAACTATCTCACCGTCTATTCCATCCACAGGATTATTGTTATAATGGTCAGCAACATCCTTCATGTGACGCTCATTCTCAGAATGATATACCCGAACAAAGATAGTAAACCTTTCCGGATAAGCATTTCTGTGGGCAACAATATATTCGAAAAGATTGGCAGCCAATGCTATCGCCTTTTTGTCATCATTGACAGCAATAACTACGTAGTCGAGCGTTGGTGCCATCGACTCGACATCTTCCCAGAAGAGCGGCGAAGAGTCAGAGCCTTCTATGAGATCAATTTCAGAAGTTTTCTTCAAAGCAGGCATTCGCATATAAAATCCATTTCTTATCTCTTCCATATTGGGATCATAAATATCACTATGGAAGAGGTTTTTCTCTCCTTTAGCATCCAATATGGAAGCAAACTCATAGACGAATTTAAATACACTCCGTCCTGTTTCACCAAACCCCATAAAGAGTGCCATAAAAGGTTTGGTAGCAACACCTTTTGAGGTATCAACTTTCATGTAAGCTACAGGATGGTATTGTACCTGCTGCTTCAACTGCATGGCAGCAAGATCGGACGAGTCTACAATATGTACTTGACGCTTAGATTCTTGTTCTTTCCCATTCTGTGGCATCGTGTAACTAATGCTACGTTTGTTTTTTCTGGCATGACAATAGTAATGAACATCTAAAGATTCATATTCTTTCGTTGTCATTGCTTCTTTAAGAATGGACATCGTCGTTAGGTTTTCCATCTCGTTATCAGAAAAGAAGAAGAAATGAATCTCCTTTGATTTCTTGATTGCTTTATAAAGACTGTTAAGCTCCAGTTCATCGAAGATGTGTCTTTCCTCTGTTCCTTTTTGGGGATTGTTAAGCGTATCAATACTTGTACTATAGGTAACCAGCGCATTGATATCTTCAAGATCGTTCAGTACATTTTTGTCTTGAGAGGCACGATCTAGGAGATGATAGAAACTAAATTCTGTCTTGTCACTGATTTCTTCCTCTTTAGGTGTTTTTATAAATACAAGATGATAGGACTCATTTTCTCCTTTAGTTTTCTTGATATCTTTTGCCAACAATAACGATTTGTCATTGATGCCCCAGAAAATATATAGTTTCTCTCTCTTCCAATTGCGAAGTTTCCAATTAGAAATGAATCGGAATCCTACCAAGTGAATGATAAAAGTGACACTAATCAAGATGGCAAAAAAGTGGATAACGGTAAAGAAGGTCATATATACATAACTTTCTTTGCAAACTAAGGCAATATTGCCCAAATCTTTCTGAGCAAGAAACATCTTAGAACTTGATATCGCAGAAGAAATAATAAGTCCAGTAACATTACCAATCAGTCCTCCTTCCCAGTATCCAACCCAATAAAGAATAGATCCAGCTAGAAATACGAATAAGGTAATCCTTCCGAGATGACGTGTAACTGATTTAAATGTTTTTCTAGAATGGACAGCCCACCATACAACACATAAGATAAAGAGGCCAATAGTGATACTAATAATAACACCACCGATATGACTATTGAGTTCATCAGGTAGATGTTGGGCATTACCACTGATATCGTCAGTTATCACTTTCCAGTGTTTACTGATACTATCAGGTATATTATAAAGAAATAGGTTCCAACTCATAATTTTAATATGTTTTTAGTTTACTCTTGCAAATATACAATATATTTTTTAATATGGAAAGTAAAAATATGCTATTATTTAACTATTCGGCAGTATCTATAACCATAAATATATCATATTTCATCCTTATTTTGTTACATTGGTAGTATGAAAAGAGAATGTCCAAGTGCGATTACCGTATGAGCGGGATATTCCCTCCCATCCTTCCCCTGCGAATGAACCATAATAGATACATTTATTCAAAACAGCATCTGTGCTGTTCATAACAAATGTTTGTTTGACAGAGTCAATTTTTCCTTCTAACAAAATATAGTACATATACTTGTTTTGAGCTTTCGGATCAAAAAACTTGTCAATATAGAAATAACCGAAAACAGAATCCTTTTCAATCCCCAAGAACATAGTTGCCTTGACGATGTCATCAATTACTCCACTATAACGAAAAAGGTTAAGTCGACTTAATTTCTTTTCCAATCGATTCCATTTGTTCCTAAAATCCTTATAATCGTTAAGTTCTAAAGCAAAAATTTTAGAATTTCCAATATAACCCTCGTATAACTTGTAGCCATCTCTTAGTATCCTTATTTTACCATCACTTTCCACAGCAGTAGAATCAGAATACAAGACAAAGCGCCCCAACTTGTCGGTCCTTTTAATTTGCTCACCAATAATAACTATGGCATCAACGATTGGTGATCTTTGTGTTTTTTCAACAACAACCCCTTCATACCTTTTCCTGTTTGCAGCTCGTGAAATGGGAACAATGAAGTTTGCTGAATCCTTTAAGGAAAGTTTCGTCTTAATGTCAGCAATATCACCAACCATAAAACTAACATGACATTGCAGCGGTCCACTTTTCCCATATAAGAATGGAACCTTTGTCGTCGATTTGTCAAAGGTGTCAACCATGATGGTGTCATACTTATCTAAGATACATATACTAGCTTTCCAGTAGTCTGTTAAACTTATGCTTTCGTCTTCTTGGAATTCAATAATGTATTCCTTTTTTCTGTTCTGCAATATAAGGAAAAGAATGATAATTGCAGCCATAAGAATTATCGCAACAAGAAGAGAGAGCAAATACTTTAATTTGCTTTTCTCATTCTTTTTCCTTTCTGAAATAACTTCTGCCAACTTGTCATGAATCAGTTCTACACGTGCGACTTTATCTCCAGAAGAGACATTCAGTTTATGCAAAATGGCTAAGGGACTATTTATTATCGTCTCCTTATGTCTAACATAGGTATCAAAATCTTCATAAGTAACAGAGTCACGCCTTCCAGCACTATCTATGAGATTCGTTTCAATGTATTTTCTTTCTTTTCGCGACAATTTTGAAATGGCTTCCATGTAGAACTTTTCAATAGGTCTGTCATGGAAAAAGGTTTCCAAATTAGATGCACTTAATGTCTGAATTTTCTGTGTAACAATACTCTGATACAATTGACTGCAAATCAGAGATAGAATATTAGTACTTATATTCTTTCTATCTTTATCACTTACATAATCTATTATTTTGTCAACTATATTTTTCCTGTCCTGTTCGTTGGGGGGGAAGAAAGATTCACCCGGAATAAGAATAGCTTCAGAAGCATTTTCTGGTGATAAGCTATGTAAACGATATCTACAGCGTTTTAAAGCTGGAAGATAATTATTGTCAATACTATCTTCTAAACAGTATAAATCATCCTCACGTATAGAAACTACAAAACGATAATTCGTCTCGTGGCAATAAGATTGACCGTCAATAATACAATTATCTATGGCATGATCTTTGTCATTAATATAGTCTATTTGACGTAACAAAATTTCAGTTTCGCTCTTGTTACTAAAAAACACTTCTTCGAACTGATCGAATACGATAACAGGTGTAGTGGGATCGTCATTCCTGTCATAAAAGCGGTGGCGGGCGAAATAATTCCACAGGAAATCAACTGCCATCATGTTACTTTGCTCTTCAATGACATCAATAACGCTTATACGGTATACCTTTCTTTCTATCTCTTCTATAACAATCTCCTGAAAGCATTTCTTTTCTTTCTCATCCCTAACACCCAGTCTGAGACTAATGGGCGTAAATTGTTTCTCTCGAAGTTCTGGAAATACTCCGGCATTGAGCAATGATGTCTTACCAATGCCACTCTTCCCATAAAGTGTCACAAAGATGTTGCCCATAATTAACTTAGCGACATCGTAACTCTCATCATCCCGACCACAGAACTTCAACTTGCGTTCTGTCGTTTCCGGATCTTCGTATGACGCTAAACCTGCCCAAGGGTTAGTACTGTTGTCCGTATTTCTTATTGGTTCAGAAGACCATTTACCACTTATTTTCATATTCTATAGATGTTTGTCGATTGAGGAAACTAATTTTTGAAATCCATCTGAGTCCATTAAATTAATATTTAATTCGTCCTGATTATCGCTTACTCCTGACACTTGCTGATTTACAATTGACTCATAGATGTCCCTATGATAGTTTGAGCGAAGATCATACCCATTAATTGCTAATGGAATAATTGTTTTGTCTTTAAATTGCTGTGCCATGCGCCATTCCTTATTATAATAGTGGTCTGTCTCACCTTTCTGCATATCATTTGCTACGTTTGGTGATAAAACAGTTACAACCACTTTTGATGAACTTATTGCATCTGCAATATCATTCTCATAGTTGTCACCTCCATATAATCTAGCGTTATCAAGCCAAACTTCATATTTCTTTTCACATAACTTAAAAAACAATTGACATGCCGCAAGAGCATCTTTATTACAATAGGATATAAACACACCGCCACGTCGACGACTTTCAATAACTTGATTGCGGAAAGCAGAATCATCTGAATCAATGGTTAGAGTGTTGGTGATATCATTAATAAAGGAACTGGCATCACCTAGAATACAAATATCGGTCCTATCTAAGAATTGCAATAATTTACCTTCAGTTTTATCCGTCTTATCTAATAAAAAAGCAACTTCCCCATGACCATCGTAGTTATTTTCATCGCCACTTTTATTTACTCCAGTCAGAACGTACCAGAAAAATCTGAAATACCAATTGTCGTATTTGCATCCTAATGCTAAGAGTCTCTTACTACGAATAAAATCAAGCATTTCATTATTTGATTCAACATCCATGCGCATCCATTTCTCTATAAGTAATATTGCATCTGCGTCTGTTTTGATATACTTTTTAGCTAGATCATCCACGTCAAGTTTGCCAAAAACATAGATAAGTGTTGGCTGATTATATCTCATACCTCTCCGGCATTTCTTTAATGCCTGCTGCAAATCGTCAACTGTATCTTTGTCGTAAATATTTACCACCCTCAGCTCTCCATCTTTTGGCCAAACCTTCCGCATGGCAGCTTCTAAATAACCATCGGTTGTAGTTGTCAAAACTGTTGTAAAAAGTTTCGTTTCAAGCAAAGCCATTAAATCTGGAGAAACATCATCTGCACAGAATTTTACATTACCATTTTCAATCAACTGTCGTACAGGATTTATCTTCTCACTGACATTAAGAGCGATTTCATTATAGTTCTGATATTCTATGCTTGAAGATTCATTAACCTTCTTCAAAAAGAACTGTTGTACATCTCTGGTTGATTCAACTTTAGGATTTAACAGAATCTCATTGCCGATAACCAGTGCATACCTTTCATTGAGTACGTCTTTTATAAATTTTTTCTTGTTAAATCTTCTACTCATGACTTATAAGTTGTTTTATTTTCATCATTATCTTTCTCTATTAATGCAAGTACTTTCTTTTTCGCCACTTTATGCATTTTTACACAGAAGTAGATAAGGACTAAGAAACTCAGTCCCCCAATATACTGATTAATCATACCGCTCATTGCGATAGCATCATATGCGCCGTGTGCTAAAAACGGAACCAATATAACACAGGCAGCAACTTTCGGAGAGTGGTCTACAAAATGATACACCGAATAATAGTAACCCATTAGTATTGCGAAGGCATAATGACCTGGTACTGCCAACAGTGCACGAACAATGGCTGTAGATACCCAATCCTCTTCACAGAATAGATACATGATATTCTCAAACGCTGCGAATCCCAAACCCACACATACAGCATACACAATACCATCAAAATGCTCGTCAAAGCATGGGTTCTTTCGTAAAACCATCCATAGGGCAAACAATTTGAAAGTCTCTTCAGGCAATGCCGCTACAAAAAAGGCCATAGTTGATGATCCTAACAGACTCGTCGGCTTACCATCCATACCGAACAGCATAGTCTCTAGTCCTATTTCCAATATTGCAACAGGGATACAAATCGCCACGCCCCACAGGATAGCCTTTACCAACCAAGAAGTCGGTTCTTTCTGCGTATCTTTCTTCCAAACATATAACCACAGCAGAATTGCAGGAAGAAGTGCAGCAGACAAGATAATCATTGTATTCATTGCTCCTATTTTAAGTAATACTTCTTTCGCTCTTCTGGAGTAAAATTACGATTTTGATAGGTAAGACGTTGTTGTTCTATCAGGTCTTCCAATTGCGGAAATTGTAGCACTTCAACTCTTTTGTTAGAGTCTACAATGTATAATTGTGTGCCGTCTGAAGAAAATGTTGCAAACTCAACTTTATACTGACATGCATGTTTAAAGACACATCCATCATATTGAAGATTCCATATACGGATTTCATTTGACTTGTCAATAGAAACAATATGGTTACCATTTGGACTAAAAAAAGCCATTAAGACTTCATCGGAATGGTCATCAAAGATATTGCTACATTCCAAATCTTCTATAATTTGTGTATCAAATATATTTTCTATATTCCACACACGTACCTTTTTATCTTCGGTAGCTGCCGCTATTTTTTTACCATCTGGGCTAAAATCTATTGAGTTAATCTCACTTGGAATTTCTAAATGTAATAATGCAGCTGAAGAGCCTTCTTCTTTAATAACTATATAGTTAGAAGCATTATCAGCATCTTCATAAGTTGAAATATTTGCGAGCAATTTACGCTTAGCATTATGATCTATAAGCAAATCTTTCTTTCGGGCTGTGTACTTATATATTGTCTTGTCTTTCAATGAATGTAGAGGGATATAAGAATTATTTGCTGTACATGAATTCAACTCCCATAAATGGATTTCGTTCTCTCTGCCAGCCGAAAAAAGTCCCTTTTCATCAAGTGTGAAGACAATTGAATGCACATCATGATGACAATTTATATCTTGAATTTTATTATATTTATAACCGTCAAATATGCTGATTGTACCCTTTGAATCGGCGCATGCAATATAATGTCCAGAAGGACTAAAAATCGCAGATTGTAATGCTGTCTCAAAAAACTCTGATATCCAAACTGCAGAGCCTGTTTTGACATTCCATATATACAATCTACCATCACCTCCACCAGAAAGCAAAAACTCACCGTTAGGACTGAAGGAAATGCAGTTTATTGAAATAGGATAATTTGATTTATGAATCAATTCATTTATAAGTATTCCCGTTTCAAAGTTATACACACGAATAGACGGTCCATAAATACCAGCGCACGCAACATAATTATTGCAGTAATTGATAGTAATAATTTTAACATCATCTTCTTTTTCTGATATAACTCGTTCCGTTTCCCATGTTTTACAGTTCCATAAAACAAGTCCATAATCTTCAGGAAAAAGATATATATTTTCATCCTCTTCTCCTTTGGTACCAGCAACAATTAATTTATTACTTCCATCAATAAACGATGCCATAATCTTATTGGACAAATGATCTTTTCCATACAATGTAATTATATGCCTATAAGTTTTCGCATCCCATACATTAATTTGATTGCCAGAACCTGTGGCAACAATCATTTTACCATCGGGACTATAAGTAATGCTATTGAAACCTTGTGTGCAAACAACCAAACCGTCAAGAGCTTCATGTTTAAAATTGCTTTTATACATTGAAGACGGCTTTTCTAAAATATTTAAACATGCTCCTGTATCAGTGTCCCATATTCGGATAGTGTCGTCTTGTGAGGCCGATGCTAAATACTTCCCATCGGGACTCAAAGAAATTGAATTAATAAAGTTGACATGACCTTTTAATATGCCTGTCTTATAACGTACAGCTTGACGTAATGCCATCTCAGCTTCATGAACTAATGGTCTATTTGGATTCTCTAAATCTTTTGGTAATGCTTCTAATGCCAACAACCTTGCTGTATACGAATCTCCTTCTTCAACAAGAACATTAGCTTTCTCTGCCAAAAATCGACTCTGAACTCTCAGAAGATTATCACGTTGTTCACGAATTTTTCTTTCTTCCTCAGCCTTTTCCTTCTCATACCTATTCCATAAAGAGTCAAAACCAACTCCAAGCATACCCGCTACGACCTTAACAAATGCAGCATCTCTACCATTCTTACTCACATCGCCCCCAAGTCGTTCTTCTTTCTTTGGAAGATTCAGCAATGATGGAGGGAAAAACTCTTTTGGAGAATTACCTTCAACGATAAATGGGAATATTTGATTAACCTTGCCTAAAGAAATAAAAGTCTCTACTTCCTGATTTACCCAAGGCGATTTAGCAGCTTGCGGTGAACAGATAACAATAAGATTCTCAGAGTTGACTAGTGCCTGTTTTATCTGTTCTGGCAAATTACCAGCACTAAGTTCATCAATATCACGGAACACAGGTCGTAGCTCTTGTCGCACATCGGTACGTCCATTATAAGAGGTTGGCAAGTGGTAATGCTCCAGTTCGTGTTGCAACCATATTGCCCACTCAACATCCTCGCTTTTGTAACTTATAAATGCGAAATAATCTTTACCTTGCTCCATTATTATTGTCTTTAATTATTTTCTGCAAATATACCAACTCTTTTAGTAAGCACAAAATCTTTGTGCAACCTTTTTACAGAATAGGAATTTACCTTATATCCGACTATCTGGCATATTGCTCTAACACTTGTAGTTCTTCCTCTTTCAATATGCGTTGGAAGTTAAGTCCTACATGGCTGAATTCATCAACCAGTATCTTGTTCATCAATAGGGCTTGGGTTGCTTTCGACAGATTCTGAGCAAGGAGTCTGTTGTCATTTTCCGTATTCATCGCCACTGTCTCATAGATAGTATGCAGGTGGTGTCTCCAAATCTCATTACCTTTTTTCTTCGGATCAATATAGTTCTCCAAGAAACTCTTCAAGACTTTACAGCCGATGTCACCTTGGAAATACTGGTGGGTGGTTGTCATTAAGAACAATCCGATGACATTCATTTGATTGAGTCCCATTCGACTTGCAATGATCTGGAAGAGGTAGATTTCCTGAGGAGCACTGTAGCTGTCGGCACCTATGAGAAGTATCAGGTTGCGCAGATATTCCTCTCTTTCTTTCACAGTGGGTGGTATCTCACAGACTGGTCCGTTTGAAGTACTCAGGCTTTCCATCAACTGATGCTCGTCAATGTGTTCGAT
Organism: uncultured Lachnospiraceae bacterium; assembly: GCA_902793045.1. Lineage (GTDB taxonomy): Bacteria > Bacillota > Clostridia > Lachnospirales > Lachnospiraceae > Eubacterium_G. The sequence continues at coordinate 615 of CADBBS010000009.1, read as the reverse complement.
ATGGCAGATGCTACTCATCGCCTCGTGTTCCTCTGGCGTAATCTTACCATCGGCTATTGCCATAGCCATCAAGTCGCGAGCCAGTTTGAATTGTGGCTCCGTAACAGCAGTCATGAATTTGGTAATAATACTACTCATCGTTCGTAACTATAATACTTTTAGTTATTAGGTATTTATTTCTTGCAAAGATAGCAAAATCTTTGGAAACATCAAAGATAATACATATATTTTGCAAATAGGATTCGCACAATAATATAATAGAAGACCACAAAGAAGATGAACCACAAGTAACGCTTCTTGATACTTTCATAAAGATCGGTGAGGACGGACTTGTCGAACAGCCAGTGTTGCATACCACCTTCGATATGTTGCAGACGACTGGTACGGACATTGAAGACATAGACAGGACGGATGCGCCAAGGATGGTTGTAACGATTCTGCCAGTCAAACATGCAATACTCCCAATAATGATGTGGAGCATTCCACCACTCACCTGTTACATAATGATGATTCATGGCAAAGCTGGTCATGATAGCATGATTACCCCCATCGCCTCCTTGTCTGAAGACATGATGCGGACTCAAGGCGTAGTTGAGGATAGGACCTAATGACACC
>CADBBS010000008.1 GCA_902793045.1 uncultured Lachnospiraceae bacterium | reverse complement strand
CTTTTCCTTGACAATTTCCCCAATTCATGTTATACTATACATCAGCCCTACATTGTGCGACATTAACCACACTGCACTCCAATGCACAATCACTAAACCTTCAACCCTCTCAACGTTTAAACCCTCTCTCAACGCCACACAGCACCACTAAACGCCCAACCTCCCGGCCATCTGATCCTTACACTTGTGGAAAACTCAAGTCAAAATAATGTAGAAAAAAGTCTTTACAAACACAAAAATCTGCGATATAATAGGGGTGTAAAGCAACTTAATAAGAAAGGAAAAGGATGACTGAACAACTAAAACAAATATTGAAAATAATAAGTTATAGTGTAGTTATTATAACTATGCTAATCCTAGCAGGCCTTTTGGAGTCAGGCCGAATAGAACAACTAGGAATGTAAATTTGGCTATGTGATTTGTTTTTAGCTACTTAAACTGCGAAATAAGGAGGAATATGAATAGAAGAGATTTAGCTTACGAGCTGGCACTCTTAACAAGATGGGAGGCTTTCAAGATCATTAGAGCCTCAAAACATATTAGAAAGTACCATAAATTAACCAAAGAAGAGGAAACTTTGGATGCTATGGTAGAAGAGTTAGAAAATGAATAATTATGGAAATGTTGAGTATTCCATAATGTAAGGAGGACAAATGAAACTACAAAATAAGAAAACAGGTTATGTTGATAATTGGTGTATAGATAAAGATGTAATAAGAACCTGTGATGGAAGTATTGTTTATAATTCTCTTGCCGAACTCAACAAGGACTGGAAAGATTACGAAGAACCTGAAGGTTACTGGTATTATGACACAACTTGTTGTCGAGTTGAGAAAGTAAAACATAATGAAGATAAAGAGATTGATGATTCTATTGGGAATTGTTTTAAAACCAAAGAAGAAGCCGAGAAAGCTGTGGAAAAGCTCAAGGTTTGGAAACGGTTGAAAGATAAAGGTTTTAGGTTTGTGGGGTGGTGCGAGTCGGTGTGTGATGTCAACCCTGATATGGCTTTATTCAAATTGAATGAAGATGCTTGGGAAACTGATACTAGTAATGACCTAGACTTACTTTTTGGAGGTAAAGAATGAGTACCTTTAGCGATAGATTTAGTGAATTAACAGTAGAGCAGGTGAGAGAACTTAATGAGGCCTGAAAGTGGTATTGCGACCACGAAGTTACATCAGTAGGAGGAAATAATGAGTGATATTTTACTTATATCAATTAGTATATTAATAGTAGGAATACTTATGCTCTGTTTAGTTATCGGGGCAGATGAGAGGAGAAAGTAATGAAAGAATTAACACGAAATGGAGTAGCCAAGAACCTGGCTAACTCACCATATACATTTACAGAATTTGTAGATGGAAATAAACTGGAGTTTAGCTTTAGTTCAAAACTTCATTTAAATAATTTCTTGAAAAAACGACAAGACAACTTCAATATGTTGTATAATCATATTTATAAGCGTTTTAAATTTAAAGTGGACTGTAGGATGTTGGCTGATTGCAACCTATACCATAAAATAGAAACAAGAGGATTTTATATCAAATTTAATAATAAGGAGATCCTATGTCCAAGAGATATAACATTAAATGGAGAGTCGAAGACGAAAAAGAGCTTAGAAGAGTTGCAAGAAACTTTAACGACAAACTAAGACGTGAAGTTAATAAGAATCCTGAGAATCGTAACATCCTTCCACAGTTCTACAACCCTAAAACAGAAGAGTTTGAATCTAGAATCACAGTACAAGCTTTGATGAATATGATCCAAACTAGACAGGATTACAATCGCTATCTTAATATGTTAAAAAGGTTTTCGGTGCGTGGTGCTGAGAGAATTGTAGAAGCACCAGGAAATGAATACGGCACTAAAACTACAAAGTGGCAACGTCAAGAGATGTCTAGATTAGCCACAACTGTAAATCGAAAAAGACAAGAGAGGTTAGATCGTTTAAATTTAGTGGAGATGGTCAACTCCCAAGGGCCTCTTGGATATACTTTAGGAGAAATGTTTGGTATGGGTTTGGCTTCTAAAAACAAGTTACAACCGACTAAAGCTTTCACTCCATCCCAATCGGTGACAGATTTAAAGTATAAGATGAGAGCTTTATTAAACGAGAGCCGTACAGAGTATCATAAAGATAGAGATCAGATTCTTAAAGATAATTATATAAGAACTCTTGAGCAGAACTATCGGGAAATGGATATATCCGATGTGATAAGTGCAATTAAGAGAATGGATCCAGACCTATTTATTTTAAAATTTGAAGCAAAAGGTGATGCTTTCGAGTTTGCTTATCCACCAGATAGCGATCAGTATCAAGAGTATCTATCAGAACTAAAAGGTTATTGGTTAAAAGAAGACAACCTCTTAACCCTTAGTCCAGCCTTAACAGGCGCAATGTTAAATCAATAAGGAGGTAATATGTTGGTACTAAAGTATCAAGACGGGGAGGTTATTGGTAAAATGTTTAAAAATCAGATGGGTTACCACTATAAAATTTACATGAAACTAGGTGGAAAGCTCACTGTAGTAGGTCAGAGCTTCGTCAATTTGTTTGATAAAGGACTTTGTATGGAACGTATGATAACTGATATGAAGTTACTAAACGAAATCGAATAGAGGTTTTTCATGAAGTGTTATGTGGCTGACTTTGAAACAACTACTTTACCTGAAGACTGTAGAGTTTGGGCATACGCTGTTGTTGATATAGAGAACACTGATGATGTTACAATTGGTACAAATATAGATGACTTTCTAGATTGGTGCAGTAAGCAGAAAGGCAGTCCTAAAATCTTCTTTCACAATCTCAAATTCGACCTCAGCTTTGTAATGGACAGACTTTTCTCATTGGGTTATAAACATACCACTGATAGTAGTGAAAGACAATCAAAAACTTTTAACACTATGATTTCAGATAAAGGATTGGTCTATCAGTGTGAAATAATCTTCTATCGTAAAGGAAAGAACATTAGGAAAGTAGTGTTACAGGATTCTTTGAAGCTTATCCCTCTAAGGGTAAAAGAGATTCCGAAGGCCTTTGGGTTAGAGGAATGTAAAGGTGAAATTGACTATGACCGACACAATCAGCTTCCTCCTAACTCCCCTTTAACTGAAGAGGAGAAGGAATATATTATTCACGATGTTGTAATTGTAGCCAAGGCCATAAAATATATGTACTCGCAGGGTCTTGATAAGATGACCGTTGGAGCCTGTGCTTTGGATGAATATAAGAGACTAGTAGGAAAGAGAACATTTGAGAGATGGTTTCCCACACCAGAATATCATAATGACGTGAAGCAGAGCTATAGGGGAGGGTTTACTTACTTAAATCCAGATTTTGCTGGTAAACCTATCAAAGAAGGTATCTGTTTGGATGTAAACAGTCTCTATCCTTCAGTGATGCGGAGCCACGATAATCCATTACCATTTGGTACACCAATCTTCTTTGAAGGTCAGTACAAACCTGATAAAATCTATCCATTATATACTCAGATGCTTAGATGCCAATTTGAATTAAAACCTGGTAAAATCCCTACAATCCAGATAAAGCATAGCTTAGATTTCAGAGGGAATGAGTATCTAACTTCCTCTAACGGAGAAGAGGTAACTCTCTGTCTGAACTCTGTAGACCTAAAATTATTCTTTGAACAATATAATGTCTATAACCCTGAATATATGTCAGGCTGGAAGTTCAAGGCTTCCGTAGGAATGTTTGATAAGTATATTGATAAGTGGACAGCTAATAAGATTAAGGCTACTAAAGAAGGTAACAAGGGCATGAGATTCATCTCAAAAAATTTTTTAAACAGCCTCTATGGCAAATTTGCGACAGATATTACTATGGTAAACAAAGTTCCATTCTATGATGGAAATAAGGTTCGTTACTATTATTCTGACCCTGAGAGTCGTAAAGGTATTTACATCGCTATGGCCAGCTTCATCACTTCCTATGCTAGGCTAAAGACTATTTCATCTGCTCAGAAGATTATGGATAACTATAATAGTGGTAAGTCGGACATTCAGTTTGTTTATAGTGATACAGATAGTCTCAAACTATTATCACCAGGATTCAAGCTTCCAGAAGGACTAGAGATAGACCCTTATAAACTAGGAGCGTGGAAGTATGAAGGCAGGTTCTCAGATAAAGGACAAAAAGAAGGATATGGGGCTAAGTTCTTAAGACAGAAATGTTATATAGAAAACTTAACAGATAATATAGAAAGTGAAGATCCTGATTACAAATTAGAGATAGTGGTAGCAGGTATGCCTGAGGAATGTTATGATCAAGTAACTTTTGATAACTTTAATATTGGGGCTGTTTATAATGGTAAGAAGATTCCCAGAACAGTACCAGGTGGAACAGTCCTAGAAGATGGAACTTTTACTATTAAGCCGTAATATGTTATTATATCATTAGAGGTTTCTGGGTTGCTATAGCTGGAAACAGTAGATAGAACCATGGTGAAGAGCCACTTGAAACTGGTGGATTGGTTATCCATCCTACTATAGTCCAGAGCCTCTATAAGGAAGGACTAACATGACACAATCAAAATACTGGGATATAGATAGAACATTAACTCATAATGCTCTTTTTTATGTAATTGTTGGTAACAGGTCTGCAGGTAAGTCTTATGGATGCAAGAAACGAGCTATCAAAAATTTTATAAATAAGGGTGAACAATTTGTTTATGTTAGAAGGTATGAAAAAGATTTAAAGGATTCTATACCAACCTTCTTTGATGACATCATCAGAAACAACGAGTTTCCTGATTATGAGTTTAAAGTAGATGGTGACAAACTTTATTGTAGATTAAAAACAGACCCAGATTCTAAAGTTTCTTGGACTAAAGCAGACATCTGTGGTTACGGTGTTATCTTAAGTACAGCAGATAATAAGAAATCAATTGCCTATCCTTCTGTCACTATGATTATTTATGATGAGTTCATGCTAGATTCTCAATCATCAATGCAGAGATATTTAAAGAATGAACCAAGAAGTTTAATGAACTTATATGAAACAATTGCTAGGCCAGGTACTGAGCATCCAAGATGTGTACTTTTTATGCTATCAAACAGTATAAGCGTTAATAATCCCTATTTCTTAATCTGGGACTTACAGATGCCTGACACCAGTAAACCAGATAAGAATGGGAAATATATTTGGCATCACCCTAAACGCTCAATGATAGTAGAGAATGTAAAGAAGTCTGAAATGATAGAGGCTAAGAAACAACACGAGTTTTACACTATCACCAAGGGTACTGGTTATGATGAATTCTCTATTGAAAATGAATTTATTAATGACGATGAAACTTTTGTGGAGAAGAGGTCTACTACAGCCAGACCATACTTTAGCTTTATCTATAAAGACCAACGCTTCGGTGTTTGGATAAGTATGATAGATGGTTTAATGTGGGTGTCAGAACAATACGACCCTGGTTACGCTGTTGTCTACTCTATCACAATGAAAGACCACAGGCCAAATACAATGTTTTTACGCTCCAAAAGACAAGCAATACATTTCAACACATTCATTCAAGCTTACAAAGATGGAAATGTTAGATTTGAATCTGTTTTAATAAAATCAATATGTTATGAAGTTATAAAGTTAACAATGAGTATATAGTGTGTTATAATGAGGTTATGTTATCCGAAGTAATACTCTGCACACTAATCACCTCAGGCTTTGCCTTCGCAGGGGTTGTGGTTAGTAACAGTGCAAGCAATCGGAAAAATAGTGTTGAACAAGCTCAACGTGACCAAGAAATTAAAGATAAAATACAAACTCTAACAGACAGGGTTGATAAACACAACGGGATGCAAGATAGAATAGCTAACATTGAAAAATCTATTATAAGAATAGAAAGTAAGATAGGAGAATAATAATGCTTAGAATGTTCGAGATAAAACAAGGTGATCAATTTAGCTTTACAATCACCTTCAAGAACCTATCGGAGGATTTAACAACTTTCCGAATGGGTGTTAAAAAAGACTATACTTCCAACCAAATGTTAATTACCAAAGGCCTGGGCAATGGTATAACGAAGATTGATACAGGTAAATACCGTGTTGACTTCACTCCAGCAGAAACTAAATCCCTTAAACCCAATCTGTATGTTTACGACCTTAGAATGACTTTAGGGAGTGTGGTCTATACACCTCTCTATGGATACTTAAATATAGAAGAAACGGTGTTTGAATAATATGGAAAATATAGATATTACTCTTCAAGAACCAGTGGTCTCTAATGTTGATTCAGTCCTAACTGGTCCTCCAGGGCCACAAGGTCCAAAAGGAGACCCAGGCCCACAAGGATTACAAGGTCCAGAAGGTCCAGCAGGTCCACAGGGTCCTCAAGGAGAAACTGGAGAGGCAGGAACAGACGGTGTTTCACCAACTATTATGGTTGGTTCTACCACTACAGTTTCATCTAACCAGCCTGCAAGTGTAACTAACTCTGGTACTTCTACTGATGTAGTTCTGGATTTCAGTATTCCTAAAGGTGAACCAGCTATTGTAGCAGACCAGTACAGCGAAGATACTCAAGTAGCCTATAGTGCTAACTACATAAATAACAATTGTGTATCTCCTTCTGATTTGGACGATGTTGCTTATATAGGTACAACTTTATCAACACCAACAGATGTTGATTATGTTGCTACATCTAACATTCAAGATAACGCTGTAACTTCTGCTAAGATTAAAACAGAGTTATTAGATTTAACAACTTTAACTTTAGCAGGCGGATACAACTGGGGTACAGATGCAAGAATCATCAAAGTTGGAGGGTTTGTGTATTTTGAGGGCGGTCTTCAAGTACCAGCTATTACAACCACTAATAATGGTACAACAGCTTTTAAACTACCTGAAGGTTGGCGAACTGTATCTAATGGTTTAAATTTTATTACTTTTAATAATGCTCCAACCTTCGCTAGAATAAGAATAGCCCCTAACGGTGATGTACAAATTTCTAAAATGACTAATGATTTAGGTGCAAATTCCTATGTACAGTTAACAGGTGTATTATTTAGAACTTCCTGAGCTATGTTATAATGATAATAAGATAGGATAATGTATGGCAAATAACATCGTACAATTAATAGATAAAGACAACAATAACATCTTTCCTGTAGCAGGTTCTATGGCTGGTGATAGTGTTACTACAGCCATGATTCAAGATAACGCTGTAACTTCAGCTAAAATGGATTGGACAACTATGGTGGGTACGGAAAGGATAGGAGATATAACCGTTTCTATTGGCTCTCTAAACGCTAATGAACAACACTTAATTCAATTTCCTAATGGAATGATTTATGTTAGCATTTCTCTTAATAATGTTACAATGACAGCTAACACAGCTTATGACCTAATCACACTACCTAATGATTTAGTTCCTATAGGAAATTCATTACTAAATGGGGTTTCATATAATACTTCATATGGTGGAGCTTATGTAAACAAGAATGCAAAAACTATAAAAGGTTGGGTAGGCATAGGTATTTCAGGAAAAGAGTTTAACATAAACGGTTGGTATAAAATATAGAAAGGAGTCTTATGATTACTTTAAACCCTAATAAGAACAATCTAATCAGACTGTTTATTATAGTAGCAGGTAGCGTGTTTCTTGGAATGATTGGTGCGACCTCTCTTCAACTAAATGTTAGAACTGAAGAGAAGGTTACTACTATTACTTTAGAGCCAGGTTCTTTTGAAATCAGTGAAACTGATGAACCAATTAAAATGGAGGAAGTAGAAGGTACTAAGTTTGACCTTGGTACACTTAATGCTAGAGGTGAGTTCTTTAGGACTGATACTTATGCTCACTTCATTGACGACACTTGGGGTCATTGTGTATCAGAAGGAAATTACTGGGGTAGTCAATGTGTCAGTCTTGCACAGGCCTTCTGGACAAACTACGCTGGTTATGGCTTATCAGATTGTGGTACAGGTTCGGCTAGAGGGATTTGGTATTGCAAAGATGATAACGCAAGAGATGAATTTGTGATTATTAGTAAAGGTGAAGCTCTACAACCTGGTGATTGGGTTGTTTTTGATTCTGGTACTTGGGGCCATATTGGCATGGTATATGAATATCCTGAAGATAGTTATATACCTCTATATGGTGAAAACCAAGGTGGTAAGAAGTGTGAAGAGGGTGGTAGTCAGCCAAACTTCATTCTTTTATCAGATAAAACCATGTTAGGTGCTTTTAGGCCTAAGGATTATGTTATTCCTGAACCAGAGCCAGAATCACCTGACACAGGGGTTTTAAAAATAACATTAATTAAAGAAAGGAGGTATGGTAGTCATGGCATTAATATACGTTGACATTTCATCCTATAATTCTTTCAGGAGCGATGTTCTAGGCAGAGCTTCTCAAGATTTAGGTTTTGATGTAGACGGTAGCTTCGGCTACCAATGTTAGCTGGGATTTAGCAGCAGAACTCTGGATGAATATGCCAGAGTTCGTAGGACAAGGTTTATACCCACAAACTGGTCCAAATTATGCGGCCGAGGAGTGTTGGACTGTTTCCAGAACCAATAATGCTGGAACCAGCTTTGACCTAATCTATAACTTTGCTGATGTAAAGAGAGGTGATTGTATAGTAATTAGTTCATCACCTGTATCTAGCACAGGTCATATCGCTTTTGCTGATGAAGATTATAATGGTGATGTTATGATGAATTTGCTTGGTCAGAACCAAGAAAATCCAAATTTTTATTCTGGCCATATTCCTACTGTTACAAGATTGGATGTTGGATCATATTTTCTGGGAGCTTTTAGAAATAAGAGTTGGGAAGGTGGTCCTGGACCTGGACCTGAACCTCCAACCCCACCTCATCCACCTTTTCCAGCTTCTACATTCCATCACTTCCCTTGGGTGTTAATTGGTCAGAAACGTAGAATGGGAAATTGAATTCTATAACAATTATGCTATAATTAAATTGTAAAGAAAGGAAATATATGGATAAAGATGCTTTTCTAGAAAAAATCAAAGAAGTAGGCTCATTTGAAACGCCTGAGGAAATGAGAGCAGGACTTGCTGAATTACAGCAGGGTGTAGCTGAAATTTATGACAGCAATGCTACTCTTTCCGAACAGCATGAGAATGATGTTAAAGAAATGGAAGCTATCCGTCAGGCAAATATGAAGTTATTCACTCAGCTTGGTACAGAGAAGACTCCCAAAGAACAAACTGAAGACCAAACAGGTCTGAAACAGGAACCTGTTGAGCGTAGGAAGTTTACAGACCTCTTTGATGACAAAGGCAATTTTATTAAGAAATAAGGAGATATTAAAATGGATGCTATTGAAATCCTAAATACTATCCGTGATAATGCTTCCCAACAGTATCAGGATCGTGTTCCTGAAGCTACTCGCAATAACATTGAGGAAGTTGGTGAAGCCATCACTGATTTGAACAACGCTGTTGTTTACAACGAATTTATCAACACTCTTGCTAACATGATCTATGCACCTATGTTGGTCAAAAAGAGCTGGCAGAATCCACTTGGCAAATTCAAGAAGGGTAAGAAAACCTTTGGTGATACTGTTGAGGAAGTTTATAACAACTTCATCAAAGCACAAACCTTTGATCAGACTGGTTCAGGCCTTCTCACTCGTAACCTACCAGACACTAAGGTTGTCTTCCACAGAATGAATCGTCAGGATTCCTATGTACTTACTGATAGCCCAGAGGCTCTCGCTAAAGCCTTCAAGAGCTACGAAGGTGTTGCTGAGTACCTTGAGAACCTCTTCACCACTATCCGTAACTCTGCTGAGCTTGATGAGTATGTTCTTATGCGTGAACTCTTCGCTGAGGCTTACAATAACAACGCTATGAAAGTTGTTGCTGTTGCTGACCCACAGGCTTCTGAAGCTAACGCTAAAGCCTTCATCAAGGCTGTCAAAACTGTTTCTGGTGACATGACCTTTGCTAACTCCAATAACAATGCTTACCTAACAGCCCAGTCTACTGATAATAAACCAATTATTACCTTCTCTCGCAAAGATGAACAGGTTCTTATCGTTGATAACCCAACCGATGTAACTTGTAACATCGACGTACTTGCGAGTGCCTTTAATAAAAGCGTCGTCGAGTTCAATGACACGCAAAAAGAGGTCATCGACGCATTTCCAGTGGATGGTATGATTGCTGTTCTCTGTGACCGCAACTTCTTCCAGGTTTATGACGACCTATTCACCTTCCGTGAGTTCGAGAACGGCCTTGGCCTTTATCGCAATCACATTTTGCACATCTGGCAGACTCTGGGATATTCAATCCTAACAAACTGCGTGTGCTTCATTGTCGCTTCCGACCAGAACTCTGATGGCGATATTGCTGATGAGTACACTGTTAGTTATACTCTCAAAACTGGTGTAACTTCCACTAACAAGCGTACTGCTGTCAATGAAGGTATGTCTTACAAGACTACTCTCAAAGGTGTGAAGGGTACTGATACTGTCACCGTAACTATGGGTGGTAGCAACATCACTGCTACTGCTTATACAGCAGAAACTGGTGTTATCTCTATCGCTAAGGTTGATGGTAACATCGCTATCACAGTGGCTTAATCAACACTAATCTGAGGTGGTGGAGCAATCCATCACCTCACTATAAGGAGAAATATGGAAAATATATTTATTGAATTTCTACCACCTTGGGTTGAAACTGGTTTACAGCCAGCTTTTTATGATAAAGAGTCTGGTACGGTTCTCCAGCAAGTTTCCAGAATGTATCCTAAGATGAATGAGCTAATCCGTGTTAGCAACACAGTTTCTCATGAGTTTTCTGAACTTTACAAGTATGTTCATGATTATTTTGATAACTTGGATGTGCAGGAGGAAGTAAATAAGAAACTTGATGAAATGGCTGATAGTGGCGATTTAGCTACTATAATTGCTCAATTTTTGGCTATGGCTCCTGTCTTTGGTTATGATACTATTTCTGCTATGGCCTCTGCTACTAACCTCGCAGATGGGTGTATTGCTAGAATCCTTGGTAAAACCAGTGCTTCTACAGGTGATGGATGCTTCTACAAAATCAGGACTAGAACTGGTGGTGATACTCCAGATGGTGATAACCTAGTGGCCATTGGTGATAGCCTAGTTGGTGTTAAAATCCCCAACTACTATTTGAACCAAGAGATTACTAACCGTCAATCTGCTGATAGCAACTTACAAAATCAGATTAATAACCTTGTTACACCTCCAAAGAAATACATCTTTATTTCTGATAGCTATGGTGGTGGTTGGTCTCCAGATGGAACTGTTGCTGGTTGGATTGAAAGATTAGTTGATATGCTTGGTCTTGAAGCATCTGATTATACAACCTCTTTTGAAGGTGGTTTTGCTTTCGGTCGTGCTAGTGAGTATAACTTCATCACTCTTCTCAATGCTATCGCTTCTGATGAAGATGTCACAGATATTATCGTTGGTGGTGGTTATAACGATAGATACTCTACTGAGATTGCTATTACTGAAGGTATTGGAGCTTTTGAAACTTTAGCTAAAACAAAGTTCCCAAATGCTAAAGTACATATTGCTTTCATGGGGTGGAGTAAGAACGGTGATGCTAAGTCTGACCTTCGTGTGGCATATCAATACTATAAAAACGCTTGTGATGCTAATCCTGATGTAAGACTTATCCCTAACATTCAATATACACTTCACGATTATTTCCATTGTTGGTCTTCAGACGGCTATCATCCAAATGCTACAGGTCACCAAGCTTTGGCTGTTAATATGTATAAATATCTTACCCAAGGTTATGTTGATGTATCCTATGATAGACCTGTTAACAGTATTACCTTTGTTAACAGTGGTGGAGCTGGCGGTACTTGGGAGTGTTTAACTCACATTCTCAACGACACCACAACATTATTTATGGTTGGTACAGGTACTTTCGGATGGAGTTCAGGGAATGAAATTACAATTACAGGTAAAGCCCTAACAGAAATTGGTACTTTAAATGCCGGTGTTATGGTTGGTGATGAAACAGAAACTTGCTGTGCTTCTGTACCCTGTGTTTGTCAGCTATCAGATAATAGTTATCGTAGCTTACCATTAACATTTATCATTAAAAACAGTAAATTGTACGTGCGTTCTAATTTAATTAACTCAGCACATACTAATTATGATAGTTATACTATTAAAACAATTCAAATTGGTAGTGTTAACATCACTGTAAATTCAATGTTTGCTTAGATTGCACCCCTCTTCGGAGGGGTACATTCAAGTATGATAAAATATAATTAAGGATAATTTATGGCTACGAATATAACCAAAGTCTACCTCCTAAACACACCCTTAGAGGATGATATGAAAAACACCCTCTATTTTGCCGATGATACCGCTCAGCACAACTATTTTGTGAATACGATTGGTAAGACTTATAATAATGTTAGCTATCAGAGTGAGACCAGAACCTTTCGATGCCCAGACCATATAGATAAAGTCCGCCAGTATAATTATATTATGTGGCAGAACACTGCTTACTCTAATAAGTGGTTCTATGCATTTATTAAGGAAATGGTTTATGTATCTGATGGATATACAGATGTAATCTTTGAAGTTGACCCACTCCAAACTTATATGTTTGATATTAGCGTGAGGCCAAGCTTCGTTGAACGTGAACATACTAATAATGATACTGTAGGCAATAACACTCAACCTGAAAATGTTGAACTTGGGCCTTATGTAAAGAATAGTACAGCAGGTACTTTACAATATGGACCAGATGAAATGTTTTATTGTGTTGGTGTGAGTGATATTGTTGGATCATTAACCTATCAACCTTCCTCCATTGTAAACGGCTTACCTAATGGTTTATATTATATATTTACACCATATATGAGTACGTTACATAATATTGTAGAAATTTATGATGATGCTGGCAAAGCAAATGCTATCTATACCATGTTTGTCATGCCAAAACAATTATTGTATCTACATCCTAAATCAGGTAGCATAGGAAGTTGGGCATATCGAACCTCTACTTGGAGTTATACAGGAGCTAGTTCGGGTTTTACAGCTTCTTTCGATGTTTATGTACCTAATTTTGGTGGATATGATCCTGAAGATTGGGATTTAACAGGTAGAATTATGAGTGATTTGGTTGTCCCTGTTCCTCAGGTGGTTGGTCAATCATACACCCCTAGAAACAAGAAGCTACTAACATTTCCCTATTGTTACTTTAATATCAGCAATAATACTGGTACTACTGTTACTTATCACTACGAAGATTTTAAGAACACTCCTAAATTTAATATAGATGGTGTTATCTGTGCTGGATGCTCTACGAAGTTCTACCCTACTAACTATAAGAATATGAATATCTTTACAGGAGATCTTCAAGACAACACCTATGATTATGGTGTTACTGGTGGTAAATATCCAACTATTTCCTGGAACAGCGATAGCTACACTAACTGGCTAACTCAAAACGCTGTAAACATAGGAATTGGAGTTGGATCTACAGTTCTATCTACAGTTGCTGGTCTTGGTATGGGTAATGTTGGAGGTGCTGTAGCTAGCTTTGTTGGTGGTGTGAGTAACGCTGTATCTCAAGTATATGAGGCATCCCTTATTCCTGACCAAGCTAAAGGTAACACCAATGTTGGTGATTTAAATTATACAGCTCATAAGAATAAGTTTACAGTATATCCATTATCAATTAAACCTGAATATGCTGAGATTATTGATGATTACTTTGACCTATTTGGTTATAAAACTAACCGAGTTAAAGTTCCTTATGTTGCACATCGCCAAACTTGGTGGTACACTAAGACTATAAATGCTAATATAACTGGTAATATACCTAATGACGAACTAAATAAAATTAAAGATGCTTACAACAATGGTTTAACCTTCTGGAGAGATGCTTCAAACTTCTTAAATTATGGTGTAAGCAATGGAGTAGTATCATGATTATAGATGAGAAAAGTTATCCTTTATTAAGCTATAAATCAGTAGCACAAATGGCCAATAATATGACATTTAGCTACTATTATTATAAATTAACTATGATTGCACGCTCTCTCTTCAAATGGGAAGGCTTACCGAACAACATGGATGAAAGATGGATTGAGAAATACCTATTTACTTCTGGTAAGTGTATTTTCTACAAAGACCCTACTATGGGATTCATGGTAGCTGGCCTCTCAGAGCAGGGTGGTATTAACTGTTATGGTGACCCAACATCTGTTTGGCCTGTAGCTGAAAACTATGTATATAACGGTGAGAAGTTAATCAATGGTGAAAACTGTTATGTTATCAGAAATAACGACTTAATGTTCCCGATGTTCCCGATTGTGCGACACTACAGTTATAAGCTCACGAATATTGACAGAGCGATAGATGTCAACATAGAGGCCCAGAAGACTCCTATTGTTGTTAAATGTAGTGATAAACAGCGTCTATCACTAAAGAACGCTATCAACCAGCGTAAAGATAATGAGCCTGTTATTTGGACTGCTGAAGAGGCTAACATTGGCGAGATGATTAACACTCTTGACCTCAAGCCTCCAATGGTGTTCAAAGACCTCCAAACTCAGAAGCATATGGTACTAAATGAAGTCTTCACTGACTTTGGTATCAACAACGCTAATATGGATAAGAAAGAGCGGATGGTAGCCAATGAGGTGGAAGCTAACAACGAACAAGTTAAGGCCTCTGAGGATGTAATGCTCAAAACCAGAGAAGAGGCTTGTAAACAGATTAACCGAATCTTTGGCACTAACATTTCAGTGCGGAGAAGAGATTATGATGAAATCCCTGAATATAAAGAAATTAACGAGGAAGTGGAGGAATAATATGATTATACCAGCACGATACACAGAAGTGTTAGATAACCTGTTAAATAATGAACAGGCCAAAGCTGACATTGAAGAGGCTATGAGCCACTACCCTCTGTATGAAACAGACCCTGACGCTCAGAGAGAGTTTGGTACTGCTTACAAAGTTCCAACTAGAGCTGAGCTAAATGAAAAGATTCTCAACCATTATCGCTTCCGTGAAATTGGCCAAGAGACCTTTGGTAGATGGCTATTTGAGCTTAAAACCGCTCTAAATGAGATTATGCCTAAATATAACCAACTATTTTATTCTGCTGATCAAGACTTTAATCCAATCTACAACGTAGATTATAAGAAGACTATGGTTGGTAGTCAAAATAGCACTTCTAATACTAGCACCACAGGGTCAGATAGCTCTACCAATGAAGAGTTCAATAAAAGTGTTAACTCCAAAACTCCTCAGAACCTCCTTGACATTGGTTACAAGGGAATTGATAATGTAGACTATGCTGATGATGCTTCTTGGGGCAAATCAGGTGGAAGCACTTCTGGTACTAATAACACGGTTGGTAATGCCACCAGCAACGGTAGTAACACCTCTGTAGAAACCACGAAGGGTAACTTCGGGGTTGTGTCTGCACAAGACCTCATCATCAAATACCGTGAAACAATTCTAAACATTGAACAGGAAATTATAAACGACCCTCGCATCCAAGAGCTATTCATGCTAATATATTAATATGTATGATGTTGTTTATTTCGTTAAAGAATCACCAGATAATGAAGAGTTAAGGTATTCCCTTCGGAGTCTGGTGAACTTTCCGCATCATAATGTGTGGATCTATGGTTGTTGCCCTAAAGGTATAAAACCAGATAAGTATATACCAGTGATTCAACAGGAAGAAAATAAATGGAAGAATGTACGCAAAATGATCACCATGTGTGCAAATAATACACATATCACTGATAATTTCTGGCTATTTAATGATGATTTCTTTGTGATGAAGAAAGTTAAGTCACCAAAAATCTATTATGATGGAGATTTATATAAAAGAATTGTAGAAATAGAAGATAAGTTTGGAGAAATGACACCATACACATTAATACTTAGAAAATGTGCTAAAGAATTAGAATCTCTAGGTCTTACTAGCAAAAACTTCGAAACCCATACACCATTTTTAGTTAACAAAAAGAAAGTCTTAGAGCTTAATAACATATCTTATGAATACGGGTTCAGAACGATATATAGTAATTATTATAAAGTCCCAGCCTTAGAGCATAGAGATGTAAAGATTGTGTCTCTAACTAAACAGTATAAAACAGGTGAATATCTTTCTACAGATGATAAAAGTTTTCTCGGTGAAGTGGGTAATCAAATTAGAAAACAATTCCCTAATAAGTATAAATATGAAAAATAGAAAGGAGTTATATGGGTTGTAGTGGTAAGAAAACCAAGAAATCTACTAAAAGAAGAGGTAGATAGTGTATAATAAAAAGATAGCCTATTGGCATGAATAGGCTATTTTAGTACAAGACGTGAAATTTTATAATCTTTTTATTTGGTTAAAGAGTTAAGATTTGGGAGGTCACATTCTATTAAAGAACTAATGCCTATTGTAATTATAACAAGAAAATGGGCCGACTACAAGAGCCAGCCCGAAGCGGAGGTTGTATGTGAAAACTATGCACCAAAGTCAGCATAGAATTTACCAGAATCACATTCCAATAAACACTTACTTAATACTTTTAACCCATCTGAGACTAAACCATCAAAGATTACTGTATAATAGCCTGATTCCCCTCCCAGATGTGTGCCTGAAACTAACGACAATGTTTTCCACAGATTGTTTAAATCCACCGTTGGTGAAAGGTAAATCTTTAGATGTAATTTATTATCCAAAATACCACCCCTCTCATTGTGAAAGACTAAAACCATGAAGCTCTACAGACTCTATGATGTCTATCAGCCTGGCGATAGATTCTTGTTCCTCAAAGTACGACTCTACATCACTAGGAGTATAATCTATAGATATGCTAACACCATCTACTTTTATTTCAGCAAATCTAACTTCTTTTAACCTCTTTAAGACTGTTTCTACTTCATATTCGTCTTTACAGATAACAAGCCCTGTTAACATCTTATCACCTCCTTTTAACGTACAACCCCTACTAATTATAACATGAAACCCCAGCATGAGCTGAGGTTTGTAAAGAAAAGGACTGAACACTTTTCTATGCGTATGTGGCTGATACGCATCCTAATTATAACATAAGTGTATAGAAAAAGCACCCCGAAGGGTGCTTACCTATTTGCTAGGATTAGCCATATTCGTTTGGAGGTTGTTGGCTTATACAACTACTCTATTGTACTACTTCTTGGTGGAATAGTAAACCCTAATTTCAGGATACTTTCCGTCCTGAGTGTTATCATTCCAGAAGCCTACTAGATCTTTGCCTTCATTGTCTTTACCACTGAGATAAGCCTTGCCAGCTTTACTTTTGTTGTCCCAGAGGGAGGCAAGCTGAGGTTTATCCTTGCCTTTCTCCATTTGCTGGTAAACATTAATATCTGGTTGGTTTGGATTCTTTTTCGTGGTGTTGACAAAAGCCACAATCCGAATTGGGTTATCACCAGAGGTTTTACCAGTGTAATAAACTGTTGAACCCTTCTCAGCCTTCCAGAGAGCAAATACCTCTACTAAGTCTGATTTGGTGGTTTTGGTTGATGTAGTAGTTTTCATAGTGTTGTCCTTTCTTTAAACACTTTACTTTATATGGTCGGGGTTTCAAGGTTTAGCCTTATCACCCCGTTACGGCCACTAACTGTCCAAACGTGCGACCAGTATGGTGGCCTATATTTATTATAACTGATTTACAAGCTTCATGTCACCTTTATTAACTATCTCTGTAACCTTAGATATAACAGAGTCAACATCCTCTTCTTTACCCCACTTACTAATCTTTAACTTATTAAGATAGATAGTATCTTTATCAATGAACCCACCCAATATAATCTTCTTATAGATAAATTCAATAGTTGCTTGATCTTTATTGGTGAAGTTTGGAAACACTCTGTGGTATACTTTGTCAGGATCTGATTTCTCAATGAACTCCAGCTCCTTCTTAGCATAGTCTGAAAACATTTGTTTCCAGTCTATTTGCTCTGGCTTATTTGTCATGACCAATCCTTTCGTTCATTGCTTCCAATGTTAAGTTAATATCTTCAGCCTTATCTACGATGGCGTCCAGGCTGTCTTCTATACCCCCTAAAGTTCTATTTAAATCCTCAAGACCCTCTGATAACTCTTTGAGGATGTTCCCTAAGTTACTTAATTGCCACTCAGTGTTCATTGCAATTCCTTTCTGGTACGCTTGCTTTTCATACCACCTATTTTACCATATTTCTTAGCCATTTCAGGGTGTTTATGAAACCACCTTGTTTCTGGTCTATGGCCAGAGCCACCTTTGAATCCAATGGAGCTATACCAATCATCTCCATATCTTTCTTTGTTAGTTTGTACTGCTCTGAGGCCTCCTGTTCTGGTGCCACTCATTGTGTTCTCCTTTCTTTGCTTTACACCCCTATTATATCGCAGATTTTTGTGTTTGTAAAGACTTTTTTCTACA
>CADBBS010000007.1 GCA_902793045.1 uncultured Lachnospiraceae bacterium | reverse complement strand
CTTTCTATCACAGCTAAAAACGAAAACATAGCAGGAAAGAAATATACATCAGGCCGTATTAGAACTTGGGACGGAGATAATAACAAAGCAAAAGTATCTGTTGGTCTTGGTTATGTTGAAGCAAGAATGAAGATTCCTTCAGCCAGAGGTATTTGGCCAGCATTTTGGATGCTAGGAAACAATGGATTGACATGGCCAAAATGTGGTGAAATTGATATAGAAGAATCATTTAATATAGAAAAATTTGCACAAGCAACTATTCACTTCCCAGACGAAAACGGAAATGATGTTTATCGATTTAACAAAACTCAACCAGAAGGATATGATAAGACAGGTTGGAACACATATGGTGTTTACAGAGATGGAGAGCAACTTAGTTTCTATCTAAATGGTAAAGAGTATGGATATTGGAAAACACAAGACGACAAAGTTGGTAAGAAGTCAGTATTGAATGATGACTACCACATCCTACTTAACTTTGCCGTAGGCGGAAACTTAGCTGGTGGCGAGCCACCTTCAGGAACGCTTCCATTAACAATGAATGTAGACTACGTTCGTTATTATCAGGATGGAGCTCCAGCACCTAAGCCAACAGTAAAACCAACTACAGTAACTAAACCGGCAAAGGCAAAGATTAAATCACTTAAGTATAAGAAGAAAAGAAAACTAATCGTAAAACTTAAAAAGATTAAAGGAGTAGCAGGATACCAGGTAAGATGGTGCGACAGCAAATCCTTTGACGGTTACGAGCAGAAGAATACAAAGAAAGTAAAACTAACAATTAAAGGCCTAGACAAAAATACTAAGTATTGGGTTAAGGCTAGAGCTTATAAGAAAGTTAACGGCGCAAAACTTTACGGTAAGTGGAGTGCTAAGAAGAGTAAGAAAGTTAAAAAATAATTTAGTAAATAAATCATAAGGAAGTTTAGGAAAATGAGTGATAAGAAAGAATCTAATTCAAAAAAAGAAGTAGACGAGGGTAGATATACTACTCTGCAGGAATTCGAAAAGAATCTTTGGACACATGGTTCACCAATCATCGTGGAAAAAGGTGTTTTGGAAAATGATAAGGTAAGCAATAAGAACAGAGTTAATCTTAAGTTTACTAATATTTTCCCAGAAGAAATCAGAGATGTATATCTAGCAGTAATCGCTAAAGATCCTGAAGGCAATGTAGATGAGATTGAGCATTCATACAAAGCCCTTGGTCAGAAGTACCTATCTACAAAAGGCGTGGCAAAGCTTACTATCGATAACAAAGACGCGAACGATTTTAAAGTTCGCTTGGATAGAGTTGTTTTTGAAGACGGCCGCGTTTGGGAAAAGGCAGATGCTATCTTAGAGCCAGAAGGCGACATTGAAGATATTGAGGAATTTGCCGAGGAAAAACTTAAAGAGTATGAGGATGCTTACAAGGCGGCGCTTAACTATGTGCAGTCAGATGACTCTGAGCATATCTCTGAGGGTATAGGTATCTTGGAAAAGATTCACTGGTACAAAGATTCTGACGATAGATTAAACGATGCTTATAAAAAGTTCGAAGCTGCAAAACAGAATGAAGATAGAAAGAAGAGCAGAGAAGACTCTATCAAAAAGCGCGAGGTTGTTGTTAAGAAGAGATTCAAAATAGCAATGGGAGTAGTAATTGCAGTTGTTATTTTGATTGTACTATCGGTTGTTTCATTCTTTATTCCTAACATCCAATATGGAAAAGCGAAGAAATTATTAAAAGATGAAAAGTATGTGCAGGCTGCTAAAGAGTTTGACGATCTAAATGGATTCTTAAAGAGTGAAGACTATGAAGCAGAATGCTATTACAATATTGGACTAGATTATCTAAAGAAGAACGACGAAGAAAAAGCTAAAAAGAATTTTCAAAAAGCTTATGATGCCGATTCAAATTCAGAATATGGTGAGGTAGCTAATTCATTCCTAGATTATTATCGTGGTGAGGAAGCGTTAAAGGAAAATAAAATTGATGACGCTTATAACTACTTTAAAAAGAGTGCTGACTCTGCATCAGATATTAACTTGGCAAACAAAGCCAGTGCAGGTTTTGCGCAAGTGTCCTTTGTAAAAGGCAACTACAAAGATGCGTGGGACTCTATTCAAAATGTTTACTCAAAAGATCCAAAGACATATCAAGCACAGTATGCACAGTACGGATATGAGTATGCTAAGCAACTTATTGGTAAAGAAAAATACAAAAAAGGTATTGAAGTATACAACAAGGTTGCAAAACTTACAAAAGAACAGAACCTAAACGAAGTAATTTACAACAAGGCGAAAGCTATCGCGGCAAAGGGAAATATTGCTGCAGCATCCGACTTGCTAAGTAAGATATCAAAGGGTTATCCAAAGGCAGCTAGACTTAATGATAAGATGCTTAAGTTTGATCGCAAGGTTAAGACTTGGCTTGGACTATGGAAACACCATGGAAAGGTTAAGGGTAAAAAGAAAACTTATCGCATTTATATCAAAGAAGTTTTGTATAAAGGTGACATGTGTCTCAGCATAACTGATAAGAATAATAAGAAATTGGGCTTCGACACAGTTATCAGTAGAAAGAATAGAGTAACACAGATTGAAGTAACACCAAGTCATATTCACTTTAAACTTAAGAGATATGATGACCAGAAATTCACATACAACAAGAAGGTACCAAACAAGATGACAAGAATCTGGAAATACGGTGGAGAAAAATTCAAATCTAAGTACAAGAGAAAAGTAAAGAAATAATAACAATAAAATGAAGCTCTTTGAAATTATTCGAAGAGCTTCAAAGTTGTTATAGGTCAAAAGGGGAAATTATGTTTAAGAAAATAGTAGCCTTTAGTTTAATGCTTGTTATGTTGCTGCCAGTGGTACCGGCTATCAATACTGAAGCGGCCATAAACAAAGCTTCATACAAGTCGTATAAACAGGCTGGAGTAGATGTGCGCGACAAAGTGTATGCGCATAAATCTAGAGTAGTAACAAAAATCAAGAGTAAGAGTGCAGATCCACAAAGTTTGTTTGACAAACTTGAGAATGTAATATATGCAGAAACTGCCAATCCTAATCAAGGTGATTTTATGAGATGGGATGTTGATGAAACTGCAACGGAATACACAGCAGTTAAATCGGGTTCCTACTATTATTATACATTTACACTTAACATATCTTATCTTACTACCATAAAGCAGAGAGATACGCTAGATAAAAAGGTAAATAGTGTGATAAAAGATTTTAAATTTACAAACAAAACATCGACATACGATAAAATCAAAAAAGTATATGACTTTATTTGTGAAAACACATCCTATGCGAAGAACGCTTCATCTAATGATTTGAAGTACTATTCGGCTTACCAAGCGTTGATAGGAAAGAAAGCAGTGTGCCAGGGATATGCAACACTGCTATATAAATTCTATAGAACATTAGGTATATCTTCTAGAGTGATTGCTGGTGATTCGACATTTAGCAAAACAAGTCACGGCTGGAACATAGTTAAACTAGGAAACTACTATTACAATGTGGATTCCACATGGGATTCCACTTTACGACATGCTGATAAGGACTACGAATACTTCCTAAAGGGCGACTCGTATAAAGGACACGCTAGATGGAAGGATTATAGTAGCTATTCTTTCTATTATAAGTACCCAATGGCTGCAAAAGGATATAGTAAAAAGACTGTAGCGAAAGCTTGTTCAAAGACAAAGATAGCAAACTTTAAAAATAAAAAGCCTAAATTTAAGAAAGTGTCTAGAAATAAAGTAACATTTAAGCCAATTAAGAATGCTAAATACCAATTTAAATACTCAGGCGTAAGTAATTTTAAGAAAAAGTACACAATTGTTGTAAATACTAAGAAGACTAAGTATAAATTCAAGAACTTGAGAAAAGGTGTTACATACTGGGTTAAGTTTAGAGCTAAAAAGAAAATAGGAAGCAAGAGTTACTATTCTAAGTGGTCGACAGTTAAAGTGATCTAGTATATATGAACATAATATAATAATAAAAAAACCGTTGTTTGATAAAAAAACAGCGGTTTTTTAATTTTATACTACTTTAGCGCGTTGAAACTAAAAATCATACCGACCTAAAATATATGCACTTACATAAAAAAGCGTACTATTATATGATATAAGGTACAATAATATGTATCATTGGGCCTAGTGCGCCCAATTGGTGTTACTATGGCCCTTTTTGGGACAGAATTGTTCTTTACTTGAAAGGAGAAAATGAGATGAAAAAGAACTTGAAAAGACTGACTGCGATCGTTGCGGCGGTTGCGATGACGGTAACTGGAATGACGTTCACACCGTCCAAAGTCGATGCTGCACAGGCTAACTCTTGTGTCATCGGCTCTGAAACTACGGTTGGACAATGGATTTACACAGTCGTCCAAAACCAGTGGAATAATGAGGCTGCATCATACAATGATGCTAGTTTAGTAGATGGCTTCATTTATTCACACGATGTTTATGGTTGGGACGGTGCTTACTGGAAAGTAAGAGACTTGAAGTCTGTGTATGGTTTGACAGCAGGCACATCATACGCAATGACTATCAATGTTAAAGCACCTAGTAGCTATACTACAACCCAGACTACAACGCTTAATATTAGAACTACTGGTGGTGCTGCTGATATGGCACCTACTAGTAAGAATCTAAGTAAAGGCGCTGAACTAACATATACAGCTGATGTCACACCAGGCACTGCTAATTTTGTGTTAGCTATTGGATATGGTAATAACGGACAAGGTGGAGCAGCTGGTGCACAGGTTGGTGGTTTCGAAATTGAAAGTATTACTTTTACACCAAAAGAAACAACAACTAACCTATATGATTGGCAGAGATGTCCATTTGACGATACTCCATTTGTGCCAGAAGAAGATTCACCATGGACTCTAAGATCAAATAACAATGCATCTACTGCATGGGGTAATCAATACTACAAGATGGATTCTTCTAAACAAGTTTCTGACATTAGTAGAATGCACCTAAAGAAAGATTACGTAGATGGCAACAACTCTAATGATTGGTGGTGGGATTCAGCATCACTAATGGGTTACGGTACTACTCTTGGACTAGATAACGGTTCATCATATACAGGTAAAATCGTAATCAATACTGATACAGCCACATCAGGTAGTCATACTATTAGAATAGTTGCATTTGGCCATCAGTATGATGTTCCATTAACTGTGGGTGATAATGAAATTACTATTAATAAATTCAAATACAACCCAGCAGATAATGATAATATCCAATTTGATTATGTAGAAATGCCACAAAACGCTGAATTCTACATTAAGAGTATTGTATTTAATAGTATTTATGATGGTTGGACTAAAGCACCATTTGCTATAGACTCAGCTATTTCAAACTCTAATTGGAGTACATCAGTAAATAATGATAATTCTTCATCATACGGAGATATCAGATATAAACACGATACAACTGTTGCTACAAACGATCCTGCAAGAATAACATTTAAGATGGCAGGAGCTATTGGGGAAGCAGAGAGAACTCCACAGGGCGCTAGAATTACGGACCCAGCACAGAGATGGTGGTGGATGAGCGCAGATTTAACAGGAAACTACAAAGCTACTGTTAACAAAGCTGATGGAACTTCTCAAACAGGTAATATTAGAACAATTCTAGAAGAAGATGAAAGATATACTGCTAGTATAGTAGTAAATGCTTCAGAAGCTACATTAACAGACGCATATGACAATGATACAAAGCTATTTGTTACACCATTTGGTGGAACAGAGCAAGCATTTGATTTAGCAAAAGGCGATAATACTCTTTCACTACAAGAGTTCGTCTTTGACGGAAGCGATGCAAATCTTAAATTCTTATTTGACGAGTTAGTTGCAGATTCTGAACTAACTGTTAAGAGTGTGACTTTCACTCAAGTAGATGATGGATGGCATAAGGTTAAACCTAACCAGGATGTCACACCTTCAGGCAGCCCTTGGACATTATATGCAGATTATCAGCCAGACACAGATCTTTCAGATGGAGATCAGGGTCTATATGGTGATATGTGGTACAAGGTAGATGGAAGTGGCGTATCAGGCACATCTATCAAGCCTAAACTAGTAGCAGTGGGAGAACCATTCTACTGGAATAAGGCTACTCTAAAGAATTACCTAAGCAAAACAGTTGCCCAGGGCGGTGCTGGTTTGCAAGATGGTCATTCATACACAGGAACTATTAGTGTTAGCTATACTGCTGGAGAGTCTGAAGCAGGCAAGACTCCAAAACTAAGATATATTGTGGAAGAAGCTGGAACAGGCGAAGCAGATAAGGTTCTAAATAGTGGTTCTGGAACATATACAATTAATTTAAGTGAATTCTTATACAACTCAGCCGATGAAAATCAGGACATTTTGTTCGATTTAACCGGTCTTGAGAAAGATTCAATTTTCAAAGTAAATAGCATTACATTTACAGAAGTAGACGCTGACTGGACAAACGTTAAAGGCGACACAGCCACACCTAATCCATGGACATTGACAGCCAACTACGATGGCGTTGAAGCATGGGGTCATATGAGATATAAACAGAGCGGTTCTGGTGTATCAAGTGTTCAGATTAAGCCTATGGCTACAGCAATGGGCAACCACTACTACTGGAACAACGCAGTACTAGAAGATTATCTAAGCGATGTAGCTAATCTAACAGACGGCGTTGAATATGATGCTCAGATTAAAGTACAGTACACAGCTGGTGAAGCTGAAGCAGGTGAAACTCCACAGTTGAGATATATCATGGCTGCAGCTAACACTGGAGAAGCAAACTTTGACTTCGACGAAGGCTCAAAGACATATACAATCGATCTTCCTACATTTACATATGATGCAAGTGCAGGCAAAGACGATATCGAATTTGAACTTGATGGGCTAGAGAAGACATCAATCTTCAAAGTAACAGAAATCACATTCACTCCAACAGGATGGACAAAGGTTCCTAATAACACTGCATTTGTACCAACAGGTACACCTTGGACTCTAACAGCTACAAACGACCAGAGTACTCCAGGCGAAGAGCAGTGGGGTAACATGTCATATAAGGTAGATGGAACTGCATCAAATATTTCATCTACACTAATCAAACCTAATGCTACAGCAGTAGGCGAGCACTACTATTGGAATAAGGCAGAGTTGAAGAACTATTTGGCAACATTGCAAGATGGTCATTCATACACTGGTAGCATTACATTTAACTACGTTTCAGGTACAGCAGTAGCTGGAAAGACACCTGAACTAAGAACAGTTATTGCAGCTGCAGGAACAGGCGAGATGGATACAGCAGTAACAGCTGGATCAAACACTATCGCAATAAGTGAGTTTATCTATGACTCAACAGCAGCAAATAAGGATGTTTTATTTGAACTTGACGGATTAGAGGAAGGTTCAATCTTCCAGGTAACAGCAGTCAACTTCACAGAAGTAGATGCTGACTGGACAAACCTAAAGGGTGGAACAGCTACAGTAACTCCATGGATTTTGACAGCTAATAATGATGCTGATCAGCAGTGGGGACACCTAAGATATAAACAGACAGGTACTGGCGTATCGAGCGTACAGGTTAAGCCAATGAACACATCAATAGGAGATCACTTCTATTGGAATTCAGCTAAACTTACAGATATGACATACGGCCAGACATTGACACCTAGCAAAGAATACTCAGCAGTTATCACTGTTCAGTACACAGCAGGCGAGGTTGAGTCAGGTAAGACTCCAGAACTTCTATATAATATCCCTGTTGCTGAAGTAAGTGAGGCTACTAAGGCACTTAATAGCGGAAGTGGAACATACACAATTAACGTTCCTGCATTCGCATATGATTCTAGTGCAGACAACAGTGTTGAATTTGAACTAGATTCACTAGAGAAGAAATCAGTATTTAAAGTTACTGATATCACATTTACAGATACAGGTTGGACAAAGGTAACTCAGAACTCAAATCCTGATAATCCAACTACAGTTAATCCAAGTGGAACACCTTGGACGCTTCGTGCTGACTGGATACCTGATACAGACCTATCAGATGGCGATCAGGGTATGTATGGTGATATGTCATACAAAGTAACAGGAACAGCTTCAAATGTATCAGCTACACAGCTTAAGATTAATAAATCAGCAGTAGGAGAGCACTTCTACTGGGAGACAGCTACTCTAAAGAATTACTTAAATACTTTAGAAGATGGATGCTCATACACAGGAAGCATTACTGTTAATTACACACCTGGTACAGCAGAAGCAGGTAAGACACCACAGTTAAGAACAATAATTGAGGGTGCATACGATGGAAATATTGATACTAACTTATCAAGTGGAACAAACACAATTTCAATTGACGAGTTTATCTATAGCGCTGCAGACACAAGAAAAGACATCATGTTTGAACTTACAGGTCTAGAAGCAGGCTCAATCTTCCAGGTAACAGGAATCACATTCACTAAGTTAGATAGTGATTGGATTAATGTTAAGGGAGGTTCAGACACAGCAACTCCATGGATTTTGAATGCTAACAATGATGGCGACGAAGCATGGGGTCACTTAAGATATAAACAGACAGGTACTGGCGTATCAAGCGTACAGGTTAAACCAATGTCTGTATCAATGGGAGATCACTTCTATTGGAATACAGCTAAACTTACAAATATGGCTTATGGCCAGACATTAACAGCAGGTAACGAATATGATGCAGTGATTACTGTACAGTACACAGCAGGTGAAGCTCAGAGTGGTAAGACACCAGAACTTCTATATAACATACCTGCAGCAGGCGTAAGCGAAGAAACAATGGCACTAGGAAGTGGAAGCGGAACATACACAATCAATGTTCCTTCATTCACATATGATCCTAATGCAGATAATTATGCAGAATTTGAACTAGATTCACTAGAGAAGAAATCAGTATTCCAGGTAACTGATATCACATTTACACCAACAGGCTGGAAGCAGGTACCTAAGAATACAGAATTTACACCTACTGGCACACCTTGGACACTTGAGGCTACAAATGACCAGAGTACTCCAGGCGAAGAGCAGTGGGGCGATATGTCTTATAAGATTGATGGAACAGCTAGCGATGTTGACGGAACTCTTATTAGACCAAACGCTACAGACGTGGGCGAGCACTACTATTGGAACACAGCTACACTTAAGGACTACATGACTTCATTAGATGATGGATGCTCATACACTGGTAGCATTACTGTAAATTACACACCTGGTAAAGCAGTAGCAGGTAAGACACCTGAACTAAGAACAGTTATTGCAGCTGCAGGAACAGGTGAGAAGGATACAGCATTAACAAGTGGATCAAACACAATTTCAATTGATGAGTTTATTTATAACTCAGCAGATGACAACCAAAACATCTTATTCGAACTAGACGGATTAGAGGAAGGTTCAGTATTCCAGGTAACAGATATTGCATTTACTAAGTTGGATGCTGACTGGACAAATGTTAAGGGAGGATCTGCTACAGTAACTCCATGGATCTTGACAGCTAATAATGATGCTGATCAGCAGTGGGGTCACTTAAGATATAAACAGACAGGTACTGGCGTATCAAGCGTACAGGTTAAGCCTATTAACACATCAATGGGAGATCACTTCTATTGGAATAGTGCTAAGCTTACAGATATGGCTTATGGCCAGACATTAACAGCAGGTGATGAGTACACTGCAGTTATTACAGTTCAGTACACAGCAGGTGAAGCTGAGAGTGGTAAGACTCCAGAACTTCTATATAACATCCCTGCAGCAGGTATTAGTGAAGAAACAATGACACTAGGAAGTGGAAGCGGAACATATACAATTAACGTTCCTGCATTCACATATGATTCTAGTGCTGATAACAGCGCAGAATTTGAACTAGATTCACTAGAGAAGAAATCAGTATTTAAGGTAAACAGCATTGTATTTACACCAACAGGCTGGAAACAGGTACCTAAGAATACAGAGTTTGTACCTACTGGCACACCTTGGACTCTAGAAGCAACAAATGATCAGAGTACTCCAGGTGAGGAACAGTGGGGTGATATGTCTTATAAGATTGATGGAACAGCAAGTGCTGTTAACGGAACTCTTATTAGACCAAACGCTACAGATGTAGGCGAGCACTACTATTGGAACACAGCTACTTTGAAGAACTACATGGCTACACTAGAAGATGGATGCTCATACACAGGTAGCATTACTGTAAACTACACAGCTGGCGAAGCAGTTAGCGGAAAGACACCTGAACTCAGAACAGTTATTGCAGCTGCAGGAACAGGTGAAAAGGATACTGCATTAACAGCTGGATCAAACACAATTTCAATAAGCGAGTTCATTTATAACTCAGCTGATGAAAATAAAGACATCTTATTCGAACTTGACGGATTAGAAGAAGGATCAGTATTCCAGGTAACAGGAATCACATTCACTAAGTTAGATGCTGATTGGACAAACGTTAAGGGCGATGAAGCTAACCCAGACCCATGGACATTGACAGCTAACTACAATGGCGTGGATCAGTGGGGTCACATGAGATACAAACAGACAGGTACTGGTGTATCAAGTGTTGAAATAAAACCTATTAACACAGCAGTAGGCGAGCACTACTACTGGAACAACGCAGTATTAGAAGACTATCTAAGTGATGGTGCAAATCTAACAGACGGCGTTGAATATGATGCTCAGATTAAAGTACAGTACACAGCAGGACAGGCTGAAGCAGGTAAGACTCCACAGTTGAGATATATCGTGGCTGCAGCAGAGACTGGTGAAGCAAACTTTGACTTTGACGAAGGCTCAAAGACATACACAATCGATCTTCCTACATTTACATATGATGCAAGTGCAGGAAATGACAATATCGAGTTTGAACTTGATGGACTAGAGAAACAGTCAATCTTTAAGGTAACTGAAATCACATTCACACCAACAGGATGGACAAAGGTTCCAAACAACACTGAGTTTGTACCTACTGGAACACCTTGGACTCTAACAGCTACAAACGACCAGAGTACTCCAGGCGAAGAGCAGTGGGGCAACATGTCATACAAGGTAACAGGAACAGCTTCAAATGTTTCTGCTACTCAGATAAGACCAAACGCTACAGATGTAGGCGAGCACTACTACTGGAACACAGCTACTTTGAAGAATTACTTAGCTACATTAGAAGATGGATGCTCATACACAGGTAGCATTACATTTAACTATGTAGCAGGCGATTCAGTTGCTGGTAAGACACCTGAGCTAAGAACAGTTATTGCAGCTGCAGGAACAGGTGAGATGGACACAGCAGTAACAGCTGGATCAAATACAATTTCAATAAGCGAGTTCATTTACAACTCAGCTGATAAAAATAAAGACATTCTATTCGAACTTGACGGATTAGAAGAAGGCTCAATCTTCCAGGTAACAGTCAATGGGGTCACATGAGATACAAACAGACAGGTACTGGAGTATCAAGTGTTGAGATTAAGCCTATTAACACAGCAGTAGGAGAGCACTTCTACTGGAATAACGCAGTATTAGAAGACTATCTAAGCGATGGTGCAAATCTAACAGACGGCGTTGAATATGATGCAACAATCAATGTTCAGTACACAGCAGGTACAGCTGAAGCAGGTAAGACTCCTCAACTTAGATACATCGTGGCTGCGGCTGAAACTGGTGAAGCAAACTTTGACTTTGACGAAGGCTCAGGCTCATACTCAATCGATCTTCCTACATTTACATATGATGCAAGTGCAGGAAACGATGACATTGAATTTGAACTAGACGGACTAGAGAAACAGTCAATCTTTAAGGTAACAAGTATCACATTCACACCAACTGGATGGGTACAGATACCTAAGAATACAGAATTCGTACCTACTGGAACACCTTGGACTCTAGAGGCAAATAATGACCAGAGTACTCCAGGCGAAGAGCAGTGGGGAGATATTTCTTATAAGGTAGATGGAACAGCAAGCGATATTTCATCAACACTTATTAGACCAAACGCTACAGATGTGGGCGAGCACTACTACTGGAACACAGCAACTTTGAAGAACTACATGGCTACACTAGAAGATGGTTGCTCATACACAGGTAGCATTACTGTAAACTACACAGCTGGCGAAGCAGTAGCAGGAAAGACACCTGAACTAAGAACAGTTATTGCAGCTGCAAACACAGGTGAGAAGGATACTGCATTAACAGCTGGCTCAAACACAATTTCAATTGACGAATTCCTATATGATTCATCAGCTGCAAACAAGGATATCTTGTTCGAACTTGATGGATTAGAGGAAGGCGCAATCTTCCAGGTAACAGGCATTACATTTACAAAACAGGATGCTGACTGGACAAACGTTAATCAATGGGGTCACATGAGATACAAACAGACAGGTACTGGAGTATCAAGTGTTGAGATTAAGCCTATTAACACAGCAGTAGGAGAGCACTTCTACTGGAACAACGCTAAGTTACTAGATTACTTAAGTGATACAGCTAACTTAGAGGACGGCAAAGAATACGAAGGAACAATTACAGTTAAGTACACAGCAGGACAGGCTGAAGCAGGTAAGACTCCACAGTTGAGATATATCATGGCTGCAGCTAATACTGGTGAGGCTAACTTAGATCTAGACGAAGGTTCAAAGACATACACAATCGATCTTGGCAAGTTCATCTATGATGCAAGTGCAGGAAACGATGACATTGAATTTGAACTAGACGGACTAGAGAAACAATCAATCTTCCAGGTAACTGATATTACATTCGAGCCAACTGGATGGGAGAGAATTGAACAGAACGACGAAGTTGTACCAACAGATTCACAGGGCAACAACACTCCATGGACACTTGTAGCTACAAATGATGGCCAGCAGCAATGGGGTGACATGTCAGTTAAGGTCGAAGGTACAGCATCAGACGTAGCAAGCACATCTATTAAGCTTAACACTGCAGCAGAAGGCGAGCACTTCTACTGGAACACAGCAACACTTAAAGATTACTTAGCTACATTAGAAGACGGATGCTCATACACAGGAAGTATCGTTGTTAACTATACTTCAGGCGAAGCTGCAGCAGGTAAGACTCCTGAACTTAGAACTGTAATCGCTGGAGCATTTGACGGAGAGAAAGATACAACATTAACAAGCGGTACAAATACAATCGCTATTGATGAGTTTGTATACGATGCAGCTAAGGGCGAAGACGATATCTTATTCGAACTTACTGGATTAGAGAAAGGTTCAATCTTCAATGTTGCTTCAATCACATTCACAAAACAGGATGCTGATTGGATTAACGTGAAGGGCGACGAAGTAGACGCTGACCCATGGACAATCACAGCTAATAATGACGGTAGCACAGCTTGGGGTCACATGAGATACAAGAAGACAGGCACTGGCGTATCAAGCGTTCAGATTAAGCCTATCAACACAGCAATGGGTAACCACTACTACTGGAACACAGCATCACTAGAAGGTTACTTAGCTAACCTAGTAGATGGTAGAGAGTACACAGCTACTATCACATTAAGCTACACAGCAGGTGAGGCTGAAGCAGGTAAGACTCCACAGCTAAGATACATCATTGAAGCAGCTAATACTGGTGAAGCTAACTTGAACCTAAATAATGGTACAGGAACATACACAATTGATATTCCTAAGTTCACTTATGAAGTTGAGGCTGGAAAGAATGACATCAAGTTCGAACTTGATTCATTGGAGAAGGGCTCAATCTTCCAGGTAACAGATATTACATTCACTCCAACAGGATGGGATGAGGTACCTATAAGTGCAGCAGGATTTAACCCAACAGGCACACCATGGACATTGAAACCAATCAATGATGGTGCAACTACTTGGGGAAGCATGTACTACGATATTGTTGGCGATCCAGCAGCTATCGGTAGCACAAAGATGAGAGTTAATAATCCAGGCGGAGAATTCGACTGGAACTTAGCAATCCTTGAGGATTACGCTAAGGACAACATGGAAGTTGGACATTCATACACAGCTACAATCGTATATGATTACGATGATGCTCCAGGTAAATCAGGAGCTGCTGGTGATGAATTGAAGGTAGCAATTGATAACAACGCTTCAATTATTGACGTTGGAACTACACCTACTGGCTCATACACTACAGATACATTCGAGTATACTGGCAGTGATGATGATGTAACATTCTTCCTAGACGGATTAACTAAGGGAAGTTCACTATCAATTTCAAGTGTTACATTCACTAACCAGGATGGTGATTTTGAAAACGTACCTAACGATACAGACTTTACACCAACAGGCACACCTTGGACATTGAAAGCAATCAATAATGCAAGCACAGGTCAGTATGGTAAGTTAATGTATCAGGTAGACGGTACACCTGCTTCAAATATTGGAAGTACTTTAATCAACTTAAAGAACACAGTAGGACAGCAGGAAACTGACGAGCATGGAGATCCTGTTACTCCAGAGAATAGATGGTGGTGGACATCAGCATCATTGATGGACTACAACGCAGATCTAGAACCATGGATGACATACACAGGATCAATCACATTAGAGATTACAGAAGCTACAGCACCAAATGCTAAACTATATGTTTACGTAGATGGTGAAGAGTATGGATTCCCACTAACTCAGGGTGAAAATACTCTAGAGATTCCAGCATTCATCTTCAAGGGTGAAGATAATGGCGGAACAAACGATGTTAAGTTCTTACTTGACGAACTACCAACAGGTGCTAACTTCAGAGTTACAGATATTACATTCACTAAGGATGGTAACTGGGTAGCAGTACCTGATAACAGACCTGATGACAATCAGTTCGAGATTACTAATGTTCCATTCTCATACCAGTTCAGAAATGTGGACGGTACAATGGGAAGAACAGTTTCTGGTACTCGTGATTGGCAGATCTTTGCAGGACAGTGGCAAGGAGCTGGAGCAGTTCTTTACTACGACCCTGACTTTACTGCAGCAGGTCAGCCTAAGGTTAGAATAGGTGCTGGTGAAAGATGGGATCCAGCATGTGCTCAGATTAAGCTACCTAACCCAACAGAGGCATATAAAGAGTTAAGTGATTATACAAGTTACTACATGACATATGAGTTCACATCTACTGAGATGGGTACAGTTCATATTACACACGAAGGATATGAGCCAAACAGACCAGAGAGAATAGATATTACAGCTGATATGTATGATGAGAGTGACGGACTATATCATGTTAAATATCAGAAGAAATTCACAAGATGTCCAGAGACAGACTACAAGCCAGAAACTGGTAAGCCTTGTAACCTATTCTTGAGCTTGACAGCTACTACATACGCAGATGGTGGAGCTGTAGTAGAAGATGGTACAGCATTACCACTTGGTACAGTATTGTCAAACTTCAAGGTAGAATATCAGAGAACTGATGAAGAAGTTTACACACTAGTTAATGATTGTAGATTTGATGGACATCAGGATTACACACCTATTGTTTCAAACGCTACTTTAGGAAAGGGTGTCCTACTTGGATACACTAACTCATACTTCAATGGATGGATGAGTTACCAGAATGGCGTTTATGCAGCAGGCGAAGATGCTATTGCACAAGCAAGCATCAGACTTGATGAGACAAACGGAGACTTTGGTCCGGAATCAGACACTAGATGGGCAGAACACTTGCGTATACCTAACGATTACTTCTATGGTAATAGAGATGCAGGTGGAGACATCACAGAAGTGGGAACAGATACAAATGGAAATCCACTTAAGACTGGTAACCACTACAAGTTAAGATTCTACTATAATGTAGATTTAAGTGAGGCTGAAGGATCAATTGGCCAAGGCAAGGGTATTGTTCTAGTTCAGCAGGGATTTGGAGAACCACATAGATATCCAAGTCACAGCGGACTAAATATGGCTAACGGAACTATCAACACTAAGAGTGGATACAACAGCCACAGTGATGATACATACGCAAAAGATGGCGGTATTGACTTTGTATATGACGACACTATTAGAACTATAGATCCTACAGTACAAGGCAATGAATTCCTAGGTCATGTACAATTTGACTTTAGTGACTTGCCATCGGGTGCTAAGATTACTGACATCAGTTGGGAGTTCTATGCACCACAGTACAAAGTATTTATCGACGATGTAGAAGACGGAAGTGTAGTAGAAGGTGAAACATACACATTCCCAGACGATGATCCTGGAGTAATTAAGTACTACGATGAGGCGAATGATGTATATTATGAACCAGGCGATACAATTCCATTTGCCGACTTCACAGAAGATATTTACGTAACAGCAATCAGAAGCTACACAGCTAAGGTTGTGGATGCTACTGATCCAACAACAGTATATGCTGGACCAGTTGATGTACAAACTGGCGACAAGTATACAGTTCCTGATGTTGCTGGTATCGAATCATACACATACAATGATCAACCAGTACAACCAGGTGATGAAATTGATGTAACTGGAGATATCGTTGTTTATGCTACTAAGGCAGCAGGCACACATACAGTTACTATTAAGAACGCTGATGAAACAAGAGTAATTGATACATTTACTGTAGAGGAAGGAGACAAATTCACCTTCCCAGCAGCTTCAGGCGATTATGAAGGAGTTAAAGATTACATAGCAGTTTCAGGAGCAACTGGAAAACAGAATCCTGGCGACGAAATTAGTGTTCCAAATGATATGGTATATAAAGTAGAAATGCTTGCAGAATATACTGTAACAATTGATGGAACAGATGTTGCTACAGTTACTGAAGGTGATACATACACATTCCCAGCAGCTACTGGAGATTATGCAGGAGTTGATCACTTTGTAGACGCTAATGATCCTACTAAGACATATGATCCTGAAGATACAGTAACTCCTACAGGAGATATTTCAGTAAAATCAGTTTACACAGTAACAATCGTTGGAACTGATGGAGAAACAGTACTAGATACATTTGATGTTGCTAAGGGTGATGACTTTACATTCCCAACAGCTACAGGAAAATATGCTCATGTTCAAGACTTCAAGGGAATTGAAGGAACATCAGAGACATATGATCCAGAGGATACAATTACTGGTGTTGATAAGAGTATGACATTCCAGATTGAAATGTTGCCAGAGTACACAATTTCTATCGATGGTGTTGTAGTTGATACAGTATATGCTGGAGAATCATACACATTCCCAACAGCTACTGGCGACTACGAGGGAGTACTATACTTTGTAAATGAAGACGACCACAGTGATAGACGTCTTCCAGGAACTACAATTACACCAGAAGGCAACCTTTCATATAAGTCAATTTACACAGTAACAATTAAAAACACTGATGGAATTACTACATTAGCAACAACTGAAGTTGCTAAGGGTGATACATTTACATTCCCTGATCACATTGCTCAAGTTGATCACATTAAGGACTTTGTAGGTATCAACGGCACTACAGGTACATATGTTCCTACCGATACTATTACAGTAGATGGTAATAAGGAATACAAGATTGAGAGAGCATTTACTGTTACAATCAGAAATACTGATGGAACAACTAAGGATGTATTCACAGTAGATCAGGGCGATGATTTGACATTGCCTGATGCAACAACTGTAGGCTACGAAGATGTCAAAGAGTTTACAGATGGTGAAAATACATATCCTCTAGGATCTGAAATTGAAAATATTCAAGAGGACATTGTTCTAGATGTTGTACCTTATACTTACTACAATGTTTACATTGACGGTGTACAGCAGCAAGAAACTGTTAGAGAGGGAGAAGGATATACTACTCCAACAGATATGCCAGGAGTTACTAAGTTTGTTGATACAGCTACTCAGATTGAATACAATCCAGGAGATACTGTACCAAACA
The DNA here is from genome assembly GCA_902793045.1 of uncultured Lachnospiraceae bacterium. Classification (GTDB taxonomy): domain Bacteria; phylum Bacillota; class Clostridia; order Lachnospirales; family Lachnospiraceae; genus Eubacterium_G. Next base: position 13,634 of record CADBBS010000007.1, on the reverse strand, counting down.
TTCAGGCAGATCTATATCTAGCAACAGTTAACATTCCAAATTACACATGGACAGTAGACGGAAATCCTGGTGGCACAGTTCCAGCAGGAACAAAGATTACACTTCCTAATACAGCAGCTATCGGTTACCTACTAGAGTACACTGATGGTGAGGGACAAGGAGTGACAGATGATCTCTACAAACCAGGTGCTGATTACACAGTAAACAGAAATGTAAACTTTATTTCAATCAACGAAGTTAGCATGCAACAGACTGATAAGGTTTCAATGTACTACAAGCAAGGTGAAAACCAGAGAGGTATGAGATTCCTAGGTAAGTTGACAGTTAACGAAGAAAGTGATACAAATATATTGAGTTCAGATGCATTCCAGACAGGTATGTTAATATGTGCAGAGGATACTTACTATGAACTTCTTGGTGAAGATATGACAATTGAGAAGGCAGAACAGTTTGAATACTTAATCAATGCACAGAACAATTCTGAGAAGACAAGAAAATGGATTACAGGTCAACCTGGATCATTCGCTTGTGGTATAGTTAATGTTAAGGATTACAATATTCCTAGAAACTTCTTGTCAAGAGGATATGTAATTGTTAACTATGTGGATGGTGACTCACAAGTTATTTACGGAGATCCATCAACTCCACGTAACGTTAAGTGGATTGCAACTCAAGTATTTAATGACAAGACAACTTATGATAAGCTACCAAGTTGGAAGAAAGAAATCGTTGACTACTGTAAGGATTACGAGGAAGAATAGGAGGGTAGAGACATGAAAGATTTATATATTAAACCAGAAGTGGACTTTAAAGAGTTTGACATTTTAGATATTATCAAAACTAGTCCATCACCATCTGAAGATCCTGGAAAGCCTACAGCAGCTAATGATGATGACGACGATTGGTCAGATTGGTACTAGAATACTAGATCAAACAAGTTAAGTTCAATAACCCTCGGACGAAAGTCCGGGGGTTATTTTTATGTGTAGGAATAAGCATGGAGTTATTTAGCAAATAAAAACTAAATATAAAACAAGCCCCTATTCAAAAAACGACACCGTTTTGAATGTATACACTTTAATAAAATATAAATACTTTATATAATTAATGTACTAAGATGGAATAACTGTCTTTATGTCATTATGCCATCTTATATTACTAACGTATTTTTTCATTAACGAGAGGAGAAAAACAAATGAAGAAGCAATTGAGAAAAGCGCTAGCTATTCTTTGTGCGGTTGCGTTTGCCTTTACTGGCATTACGTACAGCCCAGCAACAGTTAGTGCGGCAGACGAAGGATGGTTCGACGCTACTTTGGATTGGGGTCATTATATGACTGACAAGTCTGTAGCGGGCGACCAAGAAGGAATTTGGGATTACGCAGGAGCCACAAATATGGCAGCACAGTACCAAAATGGGGATTCTCTTGAAGGGTTTTCATGGAATACTACTAAAGCAGGTGAGGCTATTTGGTTTGAAACACTTGATTTAAAGACTATTAACTGTGTTAGTGAAGGTGGTCAGATGGTAAAACCACAGCCAGGCGTTAAGTATAAACTTAACATGACTATTGACTATGACAGCACAAAGACAGCTAAGACAGCATTCCAAGTGTTTATTAAAAATGGAGATGCTCCAGCTTTATTTGAGAAACACTATGATCTTAATAGCACAAACAATCAAGTTGTTTTAGAAGATGTTGAACTAATGCCAGAGGAAGAAAATCCTTTTGTCTTCCATATAGGCCTTGGTGTTAAGTCAAATTATTCAGGATGGGGTGGAATATCTGTTCCAAACACTTTCACTATATCTGATTTTACACTAGAAAGAGCGGACAGTTTTGAACCATGTATTATGGATGATGATCCACAAAGCCCTGACTATGGAACATTTGTACCAGAAGGTACTCCATGGACTGTTAAGACACAGTACAACGGAACTGACCTATGGGGTAAGATGAGCTATAAAGTAGAAGGTACAGCATCAGACGTTGCTTCTACATATTTAAGAGTAGATACGCCAGCACACGATGACGATTCAGAAGGAGTTGACCAGTCAGATCCTTCAAAATGGTGGTGGTGGAACTCTGCTAAACTATCAGGTTATCTAGCAGATGCTGGATTAGATGAAGGCAGATTCTATAAAGGAACAATGAAGGTTGAGTACACTTCAGCAGGCACAACATATGATCCAACATTGAGAACAATCTTTGGTGGAACTACTATGGTAAATGCCTTAGAAGAAGGCTCAAATACTATTGCAATAGACGATTTCCTATATGAAGGAACAGCAAATGATATTGAATTTAACTTAGACCTACTAGAAAAGGGTGGAGTTATGCGCGTGACAGAGATTAATCTTGAGCCAGCAGACAGCTTCATTCCAATCACTAAGAATGTAAAATTCAAAACAGATCCAAGTTCACCTTGGACATTTGAAGCACAGAATGATGGTGCAACTACTTGGGGAGCTATAAGCTACATCCAAGGTTCACCAGCTATAGACCCAACAACTACTACATTTAGAGTAGATACACCAGCGCATGATGATGCAACAGTTACACCTGCAGTAGATCAAGATGATCCAACTGCTTGGTGGTGGTGGAATTCAGCAAGTCTTATTAATTACTTGAGTGATGTTGCTGGTTTGGAAGAAGGATACAAGTATAAAGGAACTATAGTTTTCGATTACACAAGACCAACTGGTAAATCTGGGGCAAATGAGTATGATACTCCTCAGTTAAGAATGATTGAAAACGGAAACGTTACAGTTATAGATTTAGTAGAGGGAGAAAACACAATTAACATTGGTGGAGATGAAGGATTCGCATATAATCCAGAATATCCATCAATCGAGTTTAACCTTGATCTATTAGATAAGGGTGGTATTCTCCAGGCTAAGAGTATTGATTTCGATAGAGCAGATAACTTTGAACCAGTTACTCCTAACGTTGAAGGTGGATTTGTACCAGCAGGTACGCCATGGAACATTAAAGTTCAGAATAATAAAGACACTACATGGGGTCAGATGAGTTATGCAGTTGATGGAACTGCTTCATTGGTTGGCTCAACAACAATGAGAATTGATAATCCAGCACACGATGATGATACTGTTGATCCAGCAGTAGATCAAGATGATCCAGATGCATGGTGGTGGTGGAACGGTGCTTCATTGCCAAACTATTTAAAAAATAACCTTGTTGATGGAAGAACTTATACAGGTTCAATGGTTATTAACTATACAGCCCCTACTTCACCAGAACAGCAGTACACACCAAAATTAAGATATATCTTAAATGGTGAAGTACATGTTGTTACACTAGAACCAGGCGAAAACACAATCGCTATTGATTCATTTGATTATTCAGATGTTTATCCAAATCTAGAATTCAATGTGGATCTATTAGAGAAAGGTTCACTATTCCAGGTATCAAGTATTAACTTTACTCAAGCTCCTGGAAACTGGATGAGAGTGCCAGATAATGATGGAGATGGTGTTGATATTCCAGTAACTTATGATTCAACAATGATGCCTTCAGGCGAAGTTACACATACATGGAATATATTTGCAGGTATGTGGGAAGGTCATGGAGCAGCACTTTATTATGACAATGACCTATCAGATCCATACGACCCACTAAAGGTTAAGATTGGTGCTGGTGAAAGATGGGATCCAGCATGTGCACAAATTAAACTTACAAATGAAGATGCATACCAAGAATTAGAAGAATATACAAACTACTATATGACATATACGTTCACTTCTACAGAGAAGGGAACACTACATATCAACCACGAAGGTTATACACCTACTAAGTTGACAAGAATTGATATTACAGATGATATGTATGATGAGTCAGATGGACTATATCACGTTGAGTTCAAGAAAATATTTACATATCTTCCTGACAGGGATGATCTAAACTTAACAATGTTCTTAACACCTACTACATACGTTTATAACGAGCAGACAGGTGAGACAGATGTTGAGATGGATGGTGAATACTTGCCAGCAGGAACTATTATTGCAGATCATAAGATTGAATTTACAAGACAGGACAAAGATGGATGGACTCTTGTTACAGATAGTAGAGATCCAGATCATCAGAACTATGATGATATAGTAAAAGATTCAGATCAGAATCCAATATTACAAGCTTATACAAACTCATTTGCTTATTCAGAAGTACTTTATTCTGAGGTTGACAATGGAAGAATGAGTTATTTGGCAAATCAGAATCCTGATGGCGTAGATGAAATTGCTAAGATGGGAATCAGACTAGATTCTACGGCATATTCAAATGCTCCTGGTTATACATTTGATAACCAATGGGCTAACCACCTACGTATTCCAAATGATTACTTCTATGCTAGACCAGATACAAATGGTAACTACTTAGAGAATGGAAAACATTATTTGTTAAGATTCTATATTAACTCTACTGCGGCTACAGCTCAGAATATGGGACTAATAATGGTTAGACAGGGTTATGATAGTGATCAGTGGTTTAGATATCCTGTTGGAAAGGGACTAAACTTAGTTAACGGAACACTTAGAGCTAAGAAGAGCGGAAGAGATACGGACCCATATATTGTAAACCCAGATTATACTAAGACAGGTGGTATTGAATTCGTATATAATGATTTCTTTACTACAGATGAGAGTTTTGTACAATTTGACTTCAGTGAATTCCCACAGGGAACAACTATTAATGATATTTCTTGGGAATTTGAAGCAGTTGGATACAATGTATTCCTAGATGGTAGTAAAACACCAGATAACGCAGAACCTATTATGGAAGGTGACACTTATACATTCCCAGAGGTTCCAGGTGTTATCGGATACCAGGATGATTATAATCCACAGAAGGTTTACAGACCAGGCGAGCAGGTTCCTTATGATCAATTTACAGATGACATTTATGCAACATCTATTACAGGTTATAAGGTAACTATCGTTGATACAGATGGAAATCCAATTAAGGTTGATTATGTAGATCCTGGAGATCCATATAACTTCCCATCAGTGGATGATCCTGATTTCAAGGATTTCAAGGAATACAAAGACGATGATAATACATATCACAATGGAGATACTATTCCAGCAGTAAACAAAGACTACACATTTGTTGCTGTACCAAAGGGTAACTTCGTTGTTACAGTTCAGACTCCTGAAGGCGTAGTTCTAAGAACAACACCAGTTGAGGAGGGCGGAACATACACATTCCCAAGTGATATTGAAGGTGTTCAGGATTATACATATAATGGACAGACATATCAGAAGGGTGAAACAATGGGACCAGTTAACGAAAACAGAACTGTTATCGCTAACCCAATTCCAGTTACTACACATACAGTAACAATTGTAGATTCAGAAGACCCTACACATGTACTACTTACAGCAACAGTAGACGACGGTGACAATTATGAGTTACCAACTATTTCAGGTTTCGATCTACAGAAATATGTATGGAACAATACAGATTATCAACCAGGTCAGGAAATTGGACCTATCACTAAGGATGAAGTGGTTAAGGCAGTTGAAGTACCTTACTACAAGATTTCTATCGACGGAGTAAAAGTTGCAGACATTAGAGATGGAGGCAATTATACATTCCCAAGCGGACAAGATGCTGCTAAGATAGGATACATCTCAGTTAATGGAGGACCTGTATTAGATCCAGGTTCATCAGTTGGACCAATCCACGAAGACAGAGATTATCTATCAATCGATGAGATTGGACTTACACCACAGATGGGTGCATCAATGTTACTAAATCAGGCAGCAGTTAATCCAAGAGGTATTGGATTTGGTGCAGACTTCTCAATCTATGATAAGAATGGAAACTTGATTTCATTCAAGGATCATACAGAAGTTTACAAGTCAGAGTCATTCAAACTTGGAACAATGATTTGTACATACAGTGATTTTGTTGATAAGTTTAATGAAACTCTTGATTTAGAAACAGTAGCACAAGATAAAGATAAACTTATTAGAAATATTATGAATAATTACACATTCTGTGATCAAGCAGATCCAACAACAAACTTTGCGACATATCGTGCAGGTATTGTAAATCTAAATGATTACAATATTCCTAGAGACTTCATTGCTAGATCATACGGATATGTTGAGACAGCAAGTGGAGCTGTATCAGATGTAACATATGCTAACTATTCAGATATTAGATCAATTAAGACAGTTGCTACAAATCTCATGAAGAATCCAAACTGGAAGACAGTATATCCAGAACCTTGGAAACAAGAGATTATTGAGTACTGTGCAGCATTTGAAGGCTAAGGAGGTAAGGTATGATGAAAGAATTATATTTAAGTCCAGAAGTTGAATTGGATGAATTCGACAAAAAAGATATCATAGTTACAAGTCCACCAAACGATGGTGAACCAGCTGTCGCTAATGACAACGAACCAGGCAAAGAGTGGACAGGTAATGCTTAATCCATTAGAGGATTAAATAAAGAAAAAGGCTCAGGTTTTAAACCTGAGTCTTTTCTTATTTTCCAAATCCAATTTTATGTTTACCAAATAGGCACTTTTTTGGCAAAAATAGACTGTTTTTGTTCTTTGTTTATTTACAAACAATTTTAATTGATTTATAATTTTACTTGTGTTCATGTACGGACATAAAATCGAATATTTTGGAGGAAGAATCAAATGAAAAAAGTATTAAGTTTAGTGTTAGTACTTACTATGGCAGTATCTATGATGTTTGTTACAGGCTGTGGTAAGAAATCAGACTCAAAGGGCTTTAAAGTTGGATGCATCATGGTTGGTGACGAGAAAGAAACTTATACTAAAGCTCATATGGACGGAATTAAAGAAGCAGCTAAGGAACTTGGTATTCCTGAAACTGATATCAAATGGAAAACTACTGTTCCAGAAGATGAACAGTGTGCAAAGGCTGCTAAAGAGTTGATTGGTAATGGCTGTACATTAATCATTGCAAACAGTTATGGTCATCAGGATCAGATAAACAAAGTGGCTAAAGAAAATCCTAAAGTAGACTTCGTTTCTATGACAGGTGATTACGCTGCTATTTCAGGCAATGACAACTTCTACAATGCTTTCACAAACATTTATGAAGCTAGATATGTATCAGGTGTTGTTGCTGGTATGAAGATTAAAGAATTAGCAGATGCTAAGAAGATTCCTAAGGCAGACTTCGACAAAGACGGAAATGTTAAAGTAGGTTATATTGGTGCTTATCCATACGCAGAGGTTGTATCAGGATATACATCATTCTTCTTGGGAATCAAATCAGTATACGAAAAAGTTTCTATGGAAGTATTCTATACAAACTCATGGTTTGACCCTACAAAAGAAGCTGCAGCAGCAGAGAAGTTTATCAAAGACAACTGCCTAATTATTGGACAGCATGCAGACTCAACAGGAGCTCCAAGTGCTATTCAGAAAGCTAAAGACGGCGGTGCTTTAGTATACTCAGTTGGATATAACGTATCAATGCTTAATGTTGCTAAGACAGCTGCTCTTACAAGTCCGCTTAATAACTGGAAAGTTTATTATAAAGATTTGTTAAGCGCTGCTAAGGACGGAAAAGAAATCCCTCAGGATTGGGCTGAAGGATATGCTAAGGGTGCTGTTTCTATTTCTGAACTAGGACCAAAAGTTGCTAAGGGAACAAAGGAAAAAGTGGCAGAAGTAGAAAAAGGACTTAAGGATGGTTCTATTAAGGTATTTGATACTGACACATTTACTGTAGATGGAAAGAAGAAGTCATCAGAGAAGATTGATCTTTCTTACATGGACTTCACAAAGAATCCACCAGCAGTTGTTTTCAAGGGCGAAACAAAAGAAGCTATCGAGAGCAAAGACGGTAAAACTTATTTTGCAGAGTCAACACTTCGCTCAGCTCCTTACTTCCAGTTGAGAATTGATGGAATCAAAGAATTAAATGCAGAACAATAATATTTAATTAACTATTGCAAGGGAAGTTACAATTATTGAAACTTCCCTTGTTTTGATTTTAAAAGAAAGGAAAAAAGCAAATTGGATAATTATGCTGTTTCAATGAGAGGTATCACAAAGGCCTTTGGAACAAAAGTAGTTGCTAATAAAAGTGTAGACTTCGATTTGAAATACGGAACTATCGTTTCGCTGCTTGGTGAGAACGGTAGTGGTAAGACTACACTTATGAATATGCTTTCCGGTATTTATTTCCCCGACAAAGGAGATATTTTTATTGATGGAAAGAAAGTAACTATTCGTTCACCTCATGATGCAATGGACTTAGGAATTGGAATGGTTCATCAGCATTTTAAATTGGTTGATGTCTTTACCGCGGCTGAAAATATTGTGCTAGGTCTCAAAGACAAAGTCAAAATAGACGAGGTAGCTAAAAGTATTAAAGATATTTGTGATAAATATGGATTTGAAGTGGATCCAAATCAAAAAGTTTACGATATGTCTGTTGCGCAGAAGCAGACATTAGAGATCGTCAAAGTTCTTTATCGAGGAGCCAATGTATTAATATTAGATGAGCCTACAGCTGTTCTTACTCCACAAGAGACAAGAAAGTTGTTTAATGTTATGCGCAACATGAAAAACGACGGCAAATCTATCATTATTATCACTCATAAATTGAACGAGGTACTTGAAATATCAGATGAAGTAGCCGTTCTTAGAAAGGGTGAATATGTAGGAACTGTAAAGAGTAGTGAAGCTACAGAGGCTAGCCTTACAGAGTTAATGGTAGGTGATACTGTAGAGCTTGATATTAAAAGAACTGAGCCTAAAAATCAGGAAATTAGACTAGATGTTCAAAATTTATCTGTTACTGATGATGAGGGCATAAAAATCCTCGACAACATATCATTTAAGGCTTATAGTGGCGAAATTTTGGGCGTAGCAGGCATTTCTGGCTGCGGACAGAAGGAACTTCTAGAATCAATAGCAGGTTTGGTAAAAACGGAAGAAAATAGTAGTGTTATCTTCACTCCTAACAAGGATGAAGTTGAGCAGTTGATAGGCAAGAGCCCTAAAAAGATTAGAGAATGTGGCGTAGAACTTTCATTCATTCCAGAAGACAGACTAGGAATGGGTCTAGTCGGTTCAATGGGTATGCCTGGCAACATGATGGTTAGAAGTTACACAGAGGGTAACACACCTTTCATTCAAAGAAAGAAGCCTAGACGTTTGTCGAAGAAGATAAGAAAAGAGCTAGGTGTTAAGACACCTGGTATAAATACACCTGTGCGCAAACTATCTGGTGGTAACGTGCAGAAGGTGTTGGTGGGTCGTGAGATTGCAAACGCCCCATCGGTTCTTTTGACGGCGTATGCTGTAAGAGGACTTGATATTCATACATCTTACACCATTTACAATCTTCTAAATACACAGAAGGAAGAGGGAGTGGCAGTAGTTTATGTGGGCGAAGATTTAGATGTTTTGCTTGCACTCTGCGACAAAATCCTCGTTCTTTGTGACGGAAAAGTAAATGGAATGTTAGATGCTAGAACCACTACAAAAGAAGAAGTAGGTTTGCTTATGACTAATCTACAGGAAGGAGGTGTCTCAAATGGCCAGTAATAAATTTACACCACATGTTAAAGAGCCACTAGTTAGAGTGGTAAGAAGAGACAACCTTCCAATGTGGAAAGCTTGGTTATACAGACTGATAGCTATAGTTTTAGCACTCGGTTTAGTGGACGTTTTTGTATTTTCAATTACGGGACTAGATCCAGTAGGTGTTATGACAGTGATGTGGGAAGGTACATTCGGAAATATTGTATGTACATCAGCCTCCATCGCATTGATTATGAAACTGTTGTTAATCTCAGTTGCTTTGGCGCCGGCGTTCAAGATGAAGTTCTGGAATATCGGTGCAGAGGGACAGGTGTTAGCAGGTGCTTTGGCGACGGCTGTAGTTATGGTTACATTCAGCAACTTGCCTAATAGTGTTTTGATTCCGTTTATGGTAGTTTCGGCTATTTTGGCGGGTGGTATTTGGGGACTAATCCCAGCCCTCTTCAAAGCTAAATGGGGAGTAAACGAAACTCTATTTACTTTGATGATGAACTACGTGGCAATGAGCCTAGTTGATTTCTTCGTCAACCAAAACAAAGGTGACAGAGCTTCCATAGGAACATTGAATGTCGACACAGAAAAAGGTTGGCTACCAAAACTTGGTATGGAAATAAACTGGACAGTTGTAATTGTTGTATTGATTATTACTGTACTTATGTTTATTTATCTAAAATATACAAAGCAAGGCTATGAAATTGCAGTGGTAGGAGAATCTATTAATACTGCTAAGTATGCGGGCATTAGCGTTAAGAAGACAATCATTAGAACAATGGTTATATCAGGTGTCATTTGTGGTATCTGTGGTTTCTTGAGCGTGGCCGGAGAAGACCAAACAATTTCTCGAAATACTGCTGGCGGATATGGATTTACGGCTATCATTGTGGCATGGCTTGCTAAGTTTAATACTCTGTTTATGATTTTGATATCAGCATTTATCATTTTCCTAGAGCAGGGTACAAAGGCCATCTCAGATGAATATGTCTCTGTTGGTTTCAACGAGAGCGCATGTAAGATGGTAGTAGGTTTAGTGCTATTCTTTGTAATAGCATGTGAGTTCTTTATAAATTACAGTCTTGCGTTTAGACGCACTAGAAAGGAGAAATAATTATGGCTATATTAACTGGATGGATTACAATGTCAGTCATATTTGGTACAGTTATTCTCTACGGTGCGGTAGGAGAAACTATAACAGAGAAGGCTGGAAACTTGAACCTTGGTACTCCGGGTATCATGTGTATGGGTGGAGGATTTGGTTTTGTGGCTGCTTCACTCTGCGAGAAGAGTTCAGACAAACCAAATGCAGCATTGTGTATTATAATACCTTTGCTTACAGCATTTATTATGGGTATGGTAGGCGGACTTATTTATTCGTTCTTGACCACAACACTGCGTGTAAATCAAAACGTAGTAGGTCTAACGCTAACTATCTTTGGCGTGGGCGTTAGTAAGTTCTTTGCAATGTTTGTACTTCCAAAGGACGGAGTTGTAACAAAAGTAGATTTTACTCGTAAGATTTTTGCGGCAAAGATACCTTTCTTAAGTACTAAACTAGGATATGTAGGAGAGATGCTTTTCTCATATGGATTTATGGTTTACTTGGCAATTATTATTGCAATTTTGGCATCAATATTCCTAAAACGTACTAGAGCAGGTTTGAATCTAAGAGCGGTGGGCGAGAACCCAGCAACTGCGGATGCTGCAGGTATCAATGTTACAAAGTATAAATATCTTGCTACATGTATTGGTTCGGGAATAACTGGACTAGGTGGCTGGTTCTATATAGTAGAGCTAAATAATGGTACATGGGCTACAGCCGATGGTGACGCTATAGCGGCAGTTGCTTGGCTAGCAGTGGCACTTGTTATCTTTATTAGATGGAAACCTATCAATGCTATTTGGGGATCAATCTTGTTTGGTATTTGCTACTGGGCATACAACTACTTCCCAAAGATTACAGGTATCAAGGTAAATACAGATCTAACAATGATGCTACCTTATGTAGTTACAATTATTGTTTTGATTATTACAAGTATTCATCAAAAGAAGGACAGTCAGGCACCAGCCAGTCTTGGACTTTCGTACTTTAGAGAAGATAGATAATATTTGCAAATATGTGCTATACGCATATAGATAATGATTGCAAAATAGGGGATAAACTAGTATCATATTTACTAATATGAGTATGAAACAAAGGACATATTATGGATAACAAAGAATTTAAACGTATCGTGGTGAAAGTGGGAACATCCACTCTCACACATGATACAGGAAAAACAAATATTCGTCAGATGAAGAAACTAGTGGCAGTGCTTTCTGATATCGTAAATTCAGGTATCGAGGTAGCGCTGGTATCCTCTGGTTCTATTGGCGTGGGCGCTGGTAAGATTGGCTTGGAGAAAAGACCAAGCGATACTACTAGCAAACAGGCGCTTTCCACTATCGGTCAGTGCGAGCTAATGTTTATGTACGACAAAATGTTTAGCGAGTACGGACATTCAGTGGGGCAGGTTCTTGTCACAAAGAGAAATGTGGAACAAGAGGAGACTAGAAAGAATCTTATAAACACATTTGAGAAGTTGTTTGAATATGGTGTTGTTCCAATCATCAATGAGAATGATGCTATTGCTATAGAAGAGATTGTCTTTGGCGACAACGACACACTATCGGCCATTGTGGCAAAGCTAGTGGGAGCAGATGCGCTTATGATTCTTACAGACACTGATGGTTTGTACGACAAAGACCCTAGCGAGGAAGGTGCAAAGGTTATTCCGGTAGTTGACACTATTACAGAGTCATTGTTTGAAGTGGCCGGCGGTAGAGGTTCTAAGTTTGGAACGGGCGGTATGATTACCAAACTCCAGGCGGCGCAGATAGCTACAGAGGCAGGAATAGACACAGTAGTTTGTAGCGGTGACAAGCCAGAGAACTTGTACAAAGTGCTAGAAGGAAAACAAGTTGGAACATTATTTAAGAAAAAAGATTAATTGTTAGGGCATCATTTAATTGGTGCCCAAAATAATATAAAGAGGAAGAAAGTTATGTTAGAAGAATTAGGAATTAGAGCAAAAGAAGCGGAAAAAGAACTTATGGTGGCTACTACGGTAGAGAAGAATGCTGCGCTAAAATCAATAGCAGAAGCTTTGGTTATGAGTGCGGATGAGATAATAGAAGCCAACGCCAAAGATATCCAAAACGGTATCGATAACGGCATGAGCAAAGCTTTGCTTGATAGACTTAAACTTGACCGCGAGAGAATAGAGGGCATGGCTCAGGGTGTTATGGATGTGGTTTCACTTCCTGACCCTGTTGGAAGAGTGCTTAATTCTTTCGAGAGACCAAACGGTCTAAAGATTGAGAAAGTTTCAACACCACTTGGCGTGATTGGAGTTATCTTTGAGGCTCGCCCTAATGTAACTTCTGATGCAGCAGCTTTGGCGCTTAAGTCTGGTAATGCTGTAATTCTTCGTGGCGGCAAAGAAGCGATTAATTCAAATACAAAGATTGCTCAGGTTATGAGAGCAGCAGTGAAAGAGACTGGCATGAATGAAGATGTAATTCAGCTAGTTGAGAATACTACTCGTGAGAGTTCAACAGCGCTTATGACTTTGAATGAGTATGTGGACGTTTTGATTCCACGTGGCGGCGCTGGGCTTATCCAGGCGGTTGTAAAGAATGCTACAGTTCCAGTTATTGAGACTGGTGTTGGGAACTGTCACGTGTATGTAGATAGAGATGCAGATATTGATATGGCAGTAGAGATTGTGTTCAATGCAAAGACTAATCGCCCATCAGTTTGTAACGCTGCTGAAAGCCTTCTAATCCACAAGGATGTGGCAAAGGAAGCGCTAGTTAAGATCAAGAACAAACTAGATGAGAAGGAAGTAGAATTAGTGGGCGACAAAGAAGCCATTGATATTCTAAAGAATTCCGACGAAGTATCTGATGGTTTTGATATAGAAGAAGCTACAGATGATGACTGGGCTACAGAATACTTAGATTACAAGATGAGTGTAAAGATTGTGGATACTTTGGAGGAGGCAATCGAGCATATTTATCAGTACAGCACAGGT
>CADBBS010000006.1 GCA_902793045.1 uncultured Lachnospiraceae bacterium | reverse complement strand
GAGTGGGCTATCACTACTGTCTGGAGTGTAGGATATAAATTTGAGTTGAAGGTTAAATAAAATGAAACTGTCACTAGTAACAAGATTTATAATCAGTTATATAGTATTTGCAATATTAGGGCTTGCAGCTGTTTTGTTGTGCCAATATAAGTTCATTTCTGAGAATGAGCCTTTTATTCATACTGATGAAATGATATTTTGTATTTATTTTTTGTATTTTGTATTTCTTATCTTAGCGATAGTTATTTTCACAATTTTCTTTTATGGCTTTTATGTTCCTCTTCGAAAAATTAGAATTGCATCTATGGAATATGCCAAAGGGAATTTAACATACGATGATATAGAACCATCCACAGTCAACGACTTAAATGATATTTCAGCTTCTATAAATTTAATGTCTAGGCATTTAGGCAATACTAGAGATTATCAAAAAGACTTTATCTCAAACATCTCGCATGACTTTAGATCTCCTCTCACTTCTATTAGGGGTTATCTGGAGGCTATGTTGGATGGGACTATTCCACCAGAAGAATACGACCATTATCTAAAGACTGTCCTTTCTGAAGCAAACAGACTTGAGCATTTAACCGAAGGTCTATTGGAGATGGATGGCTATGGCACTGAAGGTTTGGAATTAATTTATGAAGATTTCGATATGGAACAAGTAGTCACTGAGGCCGTGGAAACATTCGAGGGAAGATGTAATAAGAAGAATTTAGAAATTATTATGAAATTCCCTAGCAAACATTACTTGGTTAATGGTGACAAGGGAAAATATGAGCAGGTTTTATATAACTTACTAGATAATGCTATTAAATTTAGTAATAATAATTCCAAGATTATCATTTCGCTATATAATCAGGGCGATAAACAGTACTGCTCCGTCAAAGACTTTGGCCCGGGCATCGCTTCTGATAAAATAGACAAGATTTTCCAGCGTTTTTACAAGAGCGACAGTTCGCGTGGTCGTGATAAGACAGGAAACGGTATTGGCTTATCAATAGTAAAAGAGATAATCATAGCCCACAACGAAACAATAGATGTTATCTCAACTGAGGGCGCAGGCTGCGAATTTGTATTCTCAATAAAACACGCTAAATAGGTTGAAAAATTGGGTAGTTTGTACTACTATTATTAGGTATTATTTAAGAATATAAAAGGAGGCTACATCATGGCTTACAAAATTACTGATGGATGTATCGGTTGTGGCGCTTGTGAAGGAACTTGTCCTGTTGGCGCTATCAAAAACGCAGGCGATGTTTATGAAATCGACGCTGCTGCTTGTATCGAGTGTGGCGCTTGTGCAGGTTCATGCCCAACAGATTCAATTAAACTAGATGACTAATCTAGTCATAAAAAAAGAACTATCGTTTCGATAGTTCTTTTTTTTATGCTTAAATGTGACTAGTTTCTGGATTTTCGTATTTAGTGTAATCTCCTAACCATACTAGTTCTAACTCTCCAGTAGGGCCTTGTCTTTGTTTAGCCACATTTACAAGAATTCTATTTTTATCTTCTTGCTTTGTTTCTTGATCATATACTCTAGAAAGAAGAATAGCTACGTCGGCATCCTGCTCTAGTCCACCAGACTCACGAAGGTCGCCGATGTTTGGTTTCTTATCTTCTCTAGTTTCAGGTCCACGGTTAAGCTGTGAAAGTGCAACTACAGCCACGTCTAATTCTTTGGCGATGGCTTTAAGTGTTCGAGAAATTTCTGCCACCTGCTGCTCTCTGTTAGTTACCTTCAAATGCTTACCTGATGAATTGGTAGTTAACAACTGAACGTAGTCAACTATTACTAACTGAATGTCTTTTTCTAATTTTAATTTTCTACACTGTGATCTCATAACATTAACATCAATACCCGATGTATCATTTATGATAATCTGTGAATTACCAACGGTGCCTGCTGCTTCTACCAAGTTCTCCCAGTCTCTATCACTTAGTTCACCATTTCTAATCTTTTGACCACTAATCATAGATACCTGTGAGAACAAACGCTGAACTAATGACTCGTCTTTCATCTCCGCACTAAATATAGCAACTGGAATGTTTTGTTTAATACCAACATGTTCTGCAATATTTAGAGCCAAAGCTGTTTTACCAACAGATGGTCTAGCAGCAATAAGAATCAAGTCACCTTGTTGCAATCCAGACAACATATAATCTAGTTTAGTATATCCTGTCTTGATACCTGTAATTGACCCCTTTGTCTTTGATGCTTTATCAATTTTGTTTATAACGCTTAGCGCGATATCCTTAATATCTTTTACTTCGCTTGAATGACCTTTTTGAACTAAATCAAATATTTCTTTTTCTGTAGACTCTAAAAGTTCATCCGATGTTTCGTTTCCAGAATAACATCTGTTAGTAATATCTTCTGTAGCCTTAATAAGTTTTCTCATAACAGATTTGTCATGTACTATTCTGGCATACTCTTTTACATTGGCAGATGTTGTTACCATATCCAAAATATTTTTAATAAAGTCCAAACTAACAATCTCTGAAGGGACTCCTTGCTCTTCTAACTGTGACTTTACTGTAACCAAATCACATGCTTTTCCCTCAGATGATAATTTCATCATCGCCTTAAACAATTCTGCATAGTTTTTATTATAAAAATCTTCTGCTTTAATAGTTTCGCCCGCAACAGAAATAGCATTGGAATCCATAAGCATAGATCCAATGACCGCTTGTTCAGCTTCGTTGCTATGTGGCATTACTCTTTTTACTACTTCGTCCATATCTTTTTCCTTAAATCGTGATGTCATCTATTATATTACATCTAAAAATTTTTACAATTTAGTTATTAACAATTTTCAAACTTTTTTGTAAATATCTTTATTTTGCTACTACTTTTATGGTAAGTGTCGCTTGTACTTCTGGATGTAACTTAATCTTTACATCATATGTTCCAAGTGACTTGATATTTTCTGGTAAAACTACTTTCTTTTTATCGAACTCTAAGCCTAACTGATTCTTTGCTTCGTTAGCAACATCCTTTGTCGAGATCGATCCAAATAGTTTTCCTTCTACTCCTGCGTCCATCTTAATAGTGATAGACTGTGTGGCTAATTTATCAGCTAAAGCCTTTGCATCATCCAACTTTTCCTGAGCCACTTTTTCATCATTCTTCTTCTGAAGTTTTAAATCATTAAGGTTTTTGCTGTCTGCCTCCACACCTTTCTTCTTAGGTAGGATAAAGTTTCTAGCATAACCATCATTTACATCTACTATCTCGCCCTTTTTGCCGAGAGATTTAACATCTTCTAATAGGATAACTTTCATTATAGTTCTCCCTCCTTTATTTTAGCCGTAATTAGTTTCTTTAACTGTTTTACAACATCTTCCACTTTAGCACCTTTGACTTGCGCGCCCGCCAAAGTCATGTGACCACCGCCGCCAAATTCTTCCATAAGAACCTGAACATTCTTATCCATAGATCTAGCGCTAATATAAACCTGGTCATTGTATGGTGTAAGTACGAATGACGCCTTGATGTCTTTAACAGTTAACAGCTCGTTAGCTGCCTGCGCACCTACTGTAGTAGGTGAATCTACATCCTTTGCATCGCACACGGAAATAGCATAGACATCTTTATATATTTCTGCATTGCTGATAGTATCAGCCTTTGCCTTGTAATCTTCTAGTTTATTTCTGAACATTTTGTTGACAGTTGCAATCTCAGCGCCCTTCTTTCTAAGGTATGCTGCCGCCTCAAAAGTTCTAACGCCCACACGTCTAGTAAAGTTATTAGTATCAACCATAATTCCACTGTACATTGTGTTTGCTTCCTTCACCGACAAACGAACAGTCTCATTCACGTACTGCATAATCTCAACCACCAACTCACATGATGATGAAGCAGTAAGTTCAATATATGAAAGCTGAACATTTTCAATAGCATCTTCTTTTTGTCTGTGATGATCAACTACTACCTTAGTCTGCGCTCTGTTCACAAGTCCAGGTTCTTCGGCGTAGTCTGCACTGTGACAATCCACTACTATCAAAACGTCGTTCTTTGTAATCTGATCAAGCGCCTCCGAGCCAGTCATAAACATATCGTCTGGGTATTCTTCGTCGGCCTTATAATCATCCACTAGCGGAGCCACTGTACTTGTGTACTCGCCCAAAACTATATGAGCCTCTTTGCCCAAAGTCTTAGCAATGCGATAGAAACCGATGGCTGCGCCAAAGGCATCGTTGTCCGCCAAATGATGTCCCATAATATAAACATCGGCATGGTCCATAAGTAATTCTCTAAAGGCTGTAGCCTTAACACGTGACTTAACCTTAGTGTTCTTCTCAACAGATTTAGATTTACCACCGTAGTAGTAAACTTTGTTTCCGTCCTTTAACACTGCCTGGTCACCACCACGACCCAATGCCAAATCAATAGCTGAACTTGCCAGCTCGTAATTATCAATCAACTTCTCATTTCCACGGCCCAAACCGATACTTAAAGTTGCATCCATGTTGTCGCCTGTTGGAATCTCTTTTACTTCATCTAGTACTGAGAACTTATCACTTTGAATCTGATTTAGGTACTTAGCCTTAAAGAATACAAAGTATTTATCAGTCTCAACTTTTCTAACGATTCCGTCGTACTCGCCAAAGTACTTGGCAATCTTTCTATCAATAAGTGCAAGCGTAAGAGTTCTTCTAGCAGGCTCTACTTCTTGCATCAATTCATCATAGTTATCAAGATAGATATGACCCACTATCATCTTCTCATCAGCATTCTCTTTTTCTAACTGGCTGATGTAAGAATAATCAAATAGGTAGAAAGCAATCATATCTGCTCTTTTTTCCTGCTCATTTTTCTTTTTGCTCCACTCTGGATCTAGAGTGAATTCCTTAAGAACAGCCTTATACTCTCTATCATTATATGTCATCATAAATTCATTTCGACCAGACTCATCAAACTTAAGATTTTCACCGTCAAACTTATCAAAAATTGAGATGACATTTTTATTTTGAATCTTTTCGCCCTGTACCACGTCCACAAACATATTGTTTGCCCAAAGAACACGTCCAGTCTCATCCAAAAGACCGAATGGTACATCAAGGTCATTTAGCATTTCCTTTTGAATCTGGCTATAGTCAGCGCCAAACTCCACTAAATCCTTCACAAAAATGGATTTATATCTAGTGTAAATCACCAAAACCGCTGTGGCATAAATAACAGTACCCACAGCCATATAGATACCACCTATATGGTCGTACCAAAAACTAACCACTGTAAGTACTACCCATAATGGCAAAAAATACAGCGGCAATTTAATAAAATGCGTGATTTTTCCTTTTACTTTTGTATTTTCACTCATAAAAACTCCCAAACACACTTCGTGTTATACGTACAAAAAATTATACATTATTTCGCCAAAATCTCCAATACTTTCGCGCATGGATTTTTATCTGGCTTATATGAGAATTCTTCCCAGAATTTTTCGAAATCTTCTGTCTTTGGCGAAGCCACCTTATCGCCTATTTTTGTTAAATCTGAAATCCAAAGGTTTGGATAATTATCGTGCATATACTGCTCAAAACCGTTGTTTTTATTAAAGATAGCAAACACTGGCTTTCTGACCGCGGCAAAGCAAGTCGCAAACATAAATGTGTTAGTAACCAAAGCGTCCGCCAAATATAGAACCTTTCTAAAATCTAGCATCTGCTTCATAAATCCAACCTTTTTCTGGTACTCAGGACCCAGATGCACAGCATTTTCCATTAATTCCTCAGAATTAGTAACGATGAACCAATCATCTGGCACATTGTCGGCTAGCGCCTTCCAGTCCAAATCTTTGTATGGGTTTTCTTCATCGTCGTCAAACTTACCAGAAAGCAAGATGGCTAAAATCTTTTTGCCCTTAGCAGCCGGATAGTATGATTCCAACTTTTCATGTTTTTCTTCTATATTCGTCTGCTTATAAATGTCGTATGCCATAGGTGAAGTGTAGCCTTCTATCACCTCAATACCCTTTGTCTTATAAACTTTATCTATTATTTTCTTCTCAATAGGAGAATTCACCATTATGTGAGTGAAGTTTTGGAAAGTCTTCTTATTAGAATCCCCTCTGTTTAGCGCCTTGAGAAGAAAGTCGTATGGAGTGGCAACTAAAACCTTTGTGCCTTCTGGATTAACCAACTTTTTCTTTGCAGGAAGCGAACCATCCACGCACACTAAATCCACAGCCTTCTTGCTATAGTTTTCCTTTCCTATTTTAGAGCCCAAGCCAATCATATCGTTCTTGGAGTTCTCGTTAGAAAAGTACATCTCCATTTCAATGTCGCTGTTTTCTTCAATATATTTTTTAAGTATTTGTAAATCTGGATTTAGGCCACGGCCCTTAGATCCGATAAATGAAATCTTCTTCATTTACTTCTCCTTAAAATAGTCGTTAATAATCTTAGCAATTCTCTCGGTACTATGTCCGTCACAGCCAGTCATATAGTTTTCGACGAAGTCCTTATGCTTGTCTGAAATTGTATGCAAGCTTTCATCCGTAATAAACTTTTCTAGTTCATCTTGGTTCATATAAACCTCGCCCGGCAAATCTTCCGGATAAGATAGGTAGAAACCTCTGTTGTATTTCTCCAAATCATAACAGAAGAATGCAATAGGCTTATTTAACAATGCATATTCAAATATTACTGATGAGTAGTCCGTAATCAGCATATCGGAAACTAGCATCATGTCGTTAGTCGAGAAATCCCTCTCCACATATACGTTGTCATACTTGCCATCCACTATGTCATTTTTCATAACAGGGTGAGGACAAACGACAAACACCTGATTTTCTTTCAAATTTTTGGAAAGTCTTTCAAAATCAAGTTCTGGCTGGAAGTTTGCTCTGCCACCTCTAGCATCTCTAAACGTAGGCGCATACACAATCACTTCTTTGCCCTTTAGGTTAGGACGCTTAGCATAAACTTTTTCTCTAACGCTGTTAATATATTCCTCGTCAAAGAACATGTCAGTTCTAGGAACACCCACATCCTTAACTTTCTTTAAATCTACCTCAAACGCATCTGCATAAATAGGTCTAACTGCCCTACCACTCACGCAAACCAAGTTGTACTGCGCATGTGTGGCCGCATCTGTAACTGGGCTCATATTTGTACCGTGCTTTCCAAACATCTTGAACGCACCGCACGCATGCCAAAGTTGAATGAACCTCTGCTCCGGTTTAAGTGGGAAGTATCTCAAATACTTCACATAGTCATCCGTCACTATCACCTTGCTAGAGCCAAGCTCCATCACCATCTTCTTGATGTCTTTATTTTTATGTGGAAGCATAGCTGCCACTATCTTTTTATTTCCTTTGACGTGGTCATACAAAGCCTTCGCATTACCCTCTAACTCGCCGTCTTTTCTTATAGTGACGAAAAGCGTCTGATCCTTCAGAGGTAACTCTGTCGCCTTGTTAATCCACTTGATGAACTTCTTATCATTCATATAGTTTGGATCATTATGAACATCCAAAAGTTTTTTAAGTTCCCAGCCCTGGTTAACCACTAGTTCATCGTCTTTCAAATCTGCAGGCTTATTCTCAAACGCCTCCTCCAAAGACTTCTTAGCTAAGGATGAATCAACCAATTTCATATACTCTTCCTTGTCCTCGTTAAAGAAAACAAGCTCAGTATCATATGCCTGGAAAGACCCTTTAATATAGAAGTCTTTCACATAATCAGTAATAGGTTTACTCTCATCAAAATCAAAGCCCTTCAAGAAGTCTGTCTTGAAAACTTTGTTTGCAACTATATTATCAAGGCTTAGTGCTTCATTGTATGATTCCACTTCTAGAACAGATGAGATTGCAATTTTATTTGCAAAGATTGGAATAGAATTTCCATCACCCGTGAAAACTTGTTCTACTCTAAAGTCTCTTCCACCTCTAATGTCTCTCTTAAACATCCACTTGAGCATACTTGTTCCGTAAGAGAACTGATCATCACCCAAGATTATATAGTCTGTATCACAGTTTTTAATCTGCTCGTAATAGAAAGAGTTTTTATCTGCGGCATCTACAAAGAACACATTATTAGTGCAAACATCATTCTCCTTTGCTATCTCTTTCATTTCACTGTTAACAATGATTTTCGTTCTAATAAAGTTTTGATAAACTACGCTCTGCATAGTTTTAACAAAACCTTCCTCATTCTGTGGATTTCCGTATATAACAAAAGTAAATGCTGCACTATCTAATATTTCTTTTTCCTCTAGAGTGGCATTTTGTAAGGTCACTTCAGGAATTCCGTCAGAAATCATGGCAAGCGTGTAAACATCTAACTTTGATACGATCGATTTTATCTCTTCCACTATCTTCTTATTTATATCAGGGCTTTGAACCCAATATTTCGAGTAGAACTGTCCTGCTAAAATACGTAACTCTTTTCCGTAAATTGCATTTACATACTGTTTAATCCAAGTCTCTGTCTCACAGGCCTCCTCTATAGTCTTATACTTTGGATTATCCCTAAGTAAACTTTCCTTTGCCAGTTTAGCAATTTGCTTATGAGCCTCTATATAATCCGCTATCTTTGTGTCGGATATTACTGTAGTGGCAGAGTTTTCATTGTCTACCAAACGTCTGTAGTGGAACACTCTGTCCTCTAATGTGGCAATAGTCTTGCTGTTAAAAACAAATTGCATAGTAAAGACTCCATCCTCAGAATATGTGAGTGGTGGAATCTTCATATCGTTTTTATCTATAATTTCTTTCTTGAAGAATTTATTACATAGAGAGAATGTATTTATAATATCAAGATCGTACTTATCTATAGTCGGTTTTAGAACAGTATCTTCTAAATCCTTAATCATATAAGTTCTGGACTCGTCAAAGATATCGTACTGCGCTATTACTAAATCAGCCTTATATTTCTTTGCCTTTTCATACATATGCTCTAGAGCTGTACTCTCTAGCAAATCGTCTGCATCCAAAAAGTAAAGGAACTCGCCCTTTGCTATCTTTATTCCGTCATTTCTAGCTGCTGCTACTCCCTCGTTTTCTTTGTCGATGACGATTACATTGTCATTTTCCTGCTCGTACTCTCGTAAAATGTCTATAGTAGAGTCTTTTGATCCATCATTAATACAGATGATTTCAAAATCATCTATGGTTTGAGCCACAGCACTGTCCAGTGTCTCAGATATGAATTCTTCTGAATTGTATGCCGGTATAATAATCGATGCTTTCACTTAATTCTCCATTCATTCTTATATAAATCTACGCATTAAATAATAACATATTTAGGGGAAAAATGTTATAATTATGTCTGGTATGAGATTCATTAAAACATCAATCAACTACATATCGGTAATATTAATGGGTTATTTAATACTTCTAATTAGTATTTACAATAACTTTTCAAAAATATGGATATTAGCTGTGTCAGTGCTAATACTGTTTTTGCTATGTCTACTAGTAAAAGCAAAGGGTGATTCAAAAATAAACTATAAGAAACTATGGTGGGTAGTCCTTCTAGTTTTCCCGATTTTGTTAATCATTGCAGCGATTTCATTGCAAGTGGATGCTATACATAACTGGGATTTTTCAAAACTTTATCTCACAGCATATGAATATGTTCACAATAAATCTCTAGTAGTTGACTACTATGCCAAATACCCTAACAATCTGTTTTGGGTTTCTTGCCTTATTAGTTTGTATAAATTCTTAGAGTTAATATTTGGTAATATCCCTTATGACCAGTTTGTTTATATTTGTATTATCTGTAGTTGTGTATGTGTTTACATTACAGTAATCTTCTTACACAAAATCGCAAATTTAATTTGGGATGACAGAAGGGCCTTTTACGTAGGACTGGGAGCATGCGGATTTCTTCCACTATATTTGTATGCTCAGTATTTCTATACCGATACTCCAGCTCTACTATTGGTTACAATTTTTATATATTTATATTTCAAAATTCGATCTGTTAAAACAGTAAAAAAGTATATTTTCGCAGGAATCTTAGCAATTCTAGCCGCATTAATATTCGAAGTTAAAGTACTGTCATTTATTATTCCATTTGCAGTACTTCTTGACTCATTCACAAAAATATTTGATAAGAAAAAATACTTCTGCTGTTTGGCAATTTCTATTTGTTTGGCAATAGCATCCTTCTTTGCTTTGAGCAGTTTTTCTAACTGCTACTTAAAGATTAGTGATGCAAAGAAAGATAAACTAGAATATCCTTCCACTCATTGGGTGATGATGGGATTAAACAAAAAAAGTACGGGTGGATACATTCAATCGGATGTTGATTATACTTACTCGTTCGAATCAAAAGAATTAAAGAAAAAAGCCACTGAAAAAGAAATCAAAAGACGTATTGACAAGATGGGATTGGGAGGAACACTTTACCAGGTCATTATTAAGAAATCATATAGAACTTGGTCCGAGGGCAGCTTAGGCGGCAGAGAATATGTTTCAAGAAACCCTGCTAGACCTAATAATTTCCTTCATAACCTTTTAGCAGAAAATGGCAAATATCAAATTGTGTCATTTGTATACAGCAATATATATTATTTCATCATTCTAATTGGAATATTGCTTTCAGCACTATTTGCCATAAAGAGAAAAAATTATGAACTAAATTCACTTCGATTAAGTATAATCGGACTAATTATATTTATGTGGATATGGGAATGTAATCCAAGATATCTACTCACTTTTGTTCCTGTCATTCTATTGTTAGGAGCAGATGGAATTGGCGAATTATTTGACGCGGTAAAATCAAGGAGAAAATAGTGATAATCTTTTTAGGTATATTTGCAGTTATTCTACTTATCGGATGTAGAGCCACTTCAATCAAAGAATTTAATACTGAATACATGAGCAAAGACAACACCAATATTATAAAAGGTGTCTTTGTGATTTTTGTTTTCCTTTCTCACTGTTCTCAATATCTTAAGCTGGGTGGTGTCTATGATAATCCATATCTAATAGTCAGAGATTTCTTGGGACAGATGATTGTTGCGATGTTCTTATTCTACTCTGGCTATGGCATTATGGAATCTATCAAGTCTAAATCCTTCGGATATGTTAAGAAGATTCCTATTAGAAGAATTCTTAAAACTCTAATTAACTTTGATATCATAGTTCTACTATATTTAATTCTTGATATTATATTTAAAACTCAGTATAAGTGGTCAGACATCCTATTGTCGTTTGTTGGCTGGACAAGTATTGGCAATTCTAACTGGTATATCCTAGCAATACTAATATTGTACGCACTTTCATTTTTTGCATTTTTACCAATCAAGTTTTCTAACAAAAAGAGTATGCATATATTGTGTGCTATTATTATGACGATTATAACTGTAGGAGTTGCTTTCCTATTATTTAGAGTTAACAGGGAATCTTACTACTATAATACTTTGCTAATTTATCCGCTTGGAATTTGGTACTCGATACTAAAACCATACATAGATAAGTTTGTAATGAGAAATCATATAATATACTTTGTAGTGCTGTTAATTGGCCTTTTTGCTTTCATTTATAGTCATAATCATATTGCAGACCAGCCTTACCTCGAAAACGACCTGCACTTCACTTTATCTCTACCATATACTCTCTGGTCTTTCGCATTTACGCTTTTTATTGTATTACTGACTATGAAACTTCGCATAAAGAGTTTTGTCTTTACATGGTTGGGCGAGCATATATTTACGGTCTATATGTTACAGAGAGTGCCTATGATGATACTTAAGCAAATAGGATTAGATCAATATAAATATCTATTTGTTATTATTTCATTAGTAACATCCATTCCATTAGCTATTGCATTTGATGCGTTATTTAAGAAACTTTGGAGTAAAGTCAAAATATAAAAAAAGAAAAGCCTTAAAGGCTTTTCTTTTTTATTTTCCAATATAGAATCTATTCTTTTCTTTATACCCTCTTATACGTTCCTTTATATATTCTAGTTTTGCCTCGGATCCTTTTGCATTCGATAACCCTTTATCTATTTCGTCAAAAGATATTGTTTTACCTTCTTCATATTTGTAAATAAAATTATCCTTGTCTTTAATCATGCTCTTTTCAGTTTCTTCTTCTTTATAAAAATGAACATTGCGTGTGGTAAACCAAACATTATCTTTTAATTGTTTGGCTGGATTTCCACCCCAAATGGTATTGGATGGAATAGTTTTTCCTCCCACCAATCCCATAGCACCTACAGCACTTCCAGAACCTATCTTTGTCCCTTTTAGCAGTAAAACATTTTGTCCTATCCAAGAATGGTCTCCTAGGAAGATGCTCTTACTAAGATTTGTTCTTTCCTTAGTATCAATATCATAAATGATGTGTGGATCTGCTGTTCTAATCCATACTCCGAATGAAAATAGTCCATAATCACCTATAACACAGTGTTTCTGTTCTGAAAGCACAGCGTTAATTCTTCCGTTCATATAATTATCTTGACCTATATAAAATACACTGTCATGATATATGTCTATATTTAAAAGGAGTTTGTTTCTATTTTTGCTCACATAAATAACACTGTTATCCCCTTCGTAGTAGAAGGTGGAATCGTGAATATTTGTGCCTTTCTCAATAAAAAGGATATTGTTCTTCCCTATAAAAACTGCTTGAGAATTTACAAAGTTGATATCTTCGGTTGTTCCTCCCTCAAGTAATATTCTATTTTCTTTCAATGAAGAACTGTTTTCTAAATTATCTATTCTTTCCATATTGATTCCCTATTCTTCCATATCTTCTATTTCACTTTTGATGGTTTCATTCAACATTACATCTCCATCTTCTAAGTGAATACCCCACCTAAATGATGTCCAATCTTCTGGAATGTCTATCACAAAACCAGCGTACTTATAATTTCTAACATTTTTACCAAATATCTTAATTCTCTTCTTGCATCCATGTCTGATGGACTTTACTCTCTGACCATTGCTTTCAGCAAAGATATAGTCATCTTCTTTCATCGCATAAACTGGAGTACTAAATCTTCCTCTTAGCATTCCTTCGTAGCCTTCTTTGTCTTGCCAACCTAGAATTCTGACAGTTTTTTCGGAAAGTCGATCAAACTCTTGTCCATTATATGAGAACACCAAATCCCCATCTTTATATTCAGAATCCATCGTTATCTTTCTTCCATATTTAAGAGATAGTAGTCCCTCTATCACAGGCATTCTTGTATTTATGCTCAAGATAACATCGTCATCTACGCTCTTAAGAACGCTTTGAAGGCGTTTCTTAAATTTAGGCATCTCTTCTTCGGATATCATCTCCATGATCACTTCTTGATTGTTCTCAAGCAAGTATATTCTCAAGTGATAAGCTACCACGAACTGAATATAAGGAATAACTTTTCCCTTCTTAAGACGGCAATATCTCATCAACTTTTTGTATCCCTGTCTTAGAAATTTATTATATCTATCTTTTGATCTCCAAGAACTATCCACAAGAGAAGTCTCGTCTTCTCTTCTTCTGTAGTAGTAAATTGCGTCCTTTATTAATCCATATTTTTCACAGCTCAATAGTACTTTGTTTACCGCCAAAGCATCTTCCCAAAAATCCATCTTCTTATTGAATCTAAATTTCTTTAAAGCTTTTCCTTTTATGAAAAGTCCACCCACAAAGTACTGTGGATATGTAAAGTCTTCATTTATATCTACTATTTCTTTATCTTCAAATCGCCAGTTGGCCTTATGAGGACCTTCTTGTGCGTCAAAGAAAAACCTCTCAGTAGTAGCCATATCAATGTCAGGATATTTTTCGAAAAATTCTTTCGCTTTCTTTAACATATCCTTGTCAAACTTATCATCGGCATCTAAGAACACAACAATGTCTGATTCATCCTTCTTTGCCATCTTCAATCCATAGTTTCTAGCTATTGCTACACCTTGGTTTTTTTCAAAAACATGAACAAAGATATTGTCAGGATATTTTTTCTGATACTCATTACAAATATCCAAAGATCCATCTGTGCTCTTATCATTAATCAAATATATTTTTACATTATCACTAAAAGGCAGTGACTGTGCTATCACACTATCTACTGCCTCTTTCAAATATTTTTCCACATTGTATACTGGGATAATGACTTTAAACATTTAGTTTTATATCTCCCATTTCATTATAGTTTTTCCAAAGCCTCTAGTGGAGTCCTTTGCAAATGCTTCTTTGGCGTCCTCTATATCTCTAACGGTAATAACTTCACCTACTATTTTCTTAAGTCTCTCTATGAGTTCTGGATTGGTCTGGTAAAGATTAATGGTTTTTACAAAATCATCATATCCACTTCGGCTGCTACCAAAAATTCTAAGTCCTTTTTCCAAAACCATTCTTGTGTTAATAGGAACTGGATTTTCAGACACGCCAAGAATAGAGATTGTTCCTTCAGGATTAATATAATCAATTATCTGATTGATAGCATCACCTGAATACTCATTTCCCACACACTCAAAAGCGTGGTCTACTCTTAAATCTTCAGGTATAGCATCCGTCTTAAACACTTCATCTGCAAAGTCGAAGTCCTTAAGTTTTTCATCATCTATTCCAAAAACATATAGTTTAATGTCTGGGAACATTGCCTTGAATAAAACGGCTGTAATATATCCTAGGTTTCCATCTCCCCAAACACCTATAGCATTTCTTCTCGAATGAGCAAATCTATCCATTCTAGTGATAGCATGAACACTTACTGTGAGAAGTTCGGTAAATGCTGCCACTTCCAAATCTATGTCTTCTGGCATCTTAACTAGTCTGCCAGCATCTATCTCCACATACTCTTGCATGAATCCATCATATCCGCTAGCTCTAAACTTACTGCTTCTTAAATAGTTTTCTGCTATTACATCGTCGGTCTCCACGGGTGTATTTGGAATCATCACTACTAAATCATCTTTTTCAAAAGTACCAGTTGGATCATTAACTACTCTTCCTATAGCCTCATGTATAAGAGCCATTGGAAGTTTCTTTTTCAAAACCTCTTCTGATCTTTCTCCTCTATAGTATCTTTGGTCAGCATGACAAATAGACAAATAAATTGGTCTAACAATTGCTTTGTCTGTGTTTACAGCAATATCGCTGCATGAATATTCAAAAATACCCGGTTTAATTAATCTATAAATATGATTTAGCATACGTCCTCCAAATCAATTATAACAAAACCAAAACTTTTAAGAAACTTCACTGTCCTCGTGAATAAGCGCTTCCGCTACGCGAAGATCATACTGATATGTCACTTTAATATTTGTCTCTTCACCTTCCACTAAACTAACTGGAAGTCCTTTAATGACAAAAATTTTAGCTGCGTCCGTAAGGATGGCTTTCTCCTCTTCTGTAAGTCCATTATAAAGTTCTTTCAATTTCTTAATTTTAAAAGACTGAGGGGTTTGACCTTGATACATTTTTGTTCTATCTGGAATGTCTGAAATAATCTTATTGTCTTCACTCACTACTATAGTATCAGTAGCTCCAAACACTGTATCACAAGCGCCATACTCTTTAGCTGCCTCTATGTTTTCTTTAATAATTCTATCTGTTATAAAAGGTCTAACTGAATCGTGTGTAACGATAATGTCATCGTCTGTCAATTCGTAGTTTTCTTCTATATAAGCTATAGAGTTCATAATAGTTTCATTACGAGTGCTTCCGCCCTCTATCACTACTACTTTTTCTTGCTTTCCTATGTGCTTCTCTACTAATTCTTTCGTGTAATCAACCCATTCTCCTGGGCAAAGAATTATTACTTTCTCAAAAGCATCATCCAAATAGAATTTTTCTAAAGTGTGTATTAATATTGGTTTTTTATTAATTTCTAAAAACTGCTTTGGCTTGTCCACATTTCCCATTCTGCTTCCAATGCCACCAGCAAGTATTGCTCCAAAAACCATTTTTTATTCCTTCCGACTTATAGTCTCTTCAACAACTCTTCTGTCTTATCTTCAAAGCCTGGTTTTCCAAGTAGTGCAAACATGTTTGCTTTGTAGCTCTCAACACCTGGTTGGTTGAATGGGTTAACTCCTAGCATGTAACCACTAACACCGCAGGCGAATTCATACATATAGAACAACTGTCCTAGACTGTACTCATCCTGCTTTGGAACATTGATCATGAAGTTTGCAACTTCACCGTCAGTGTGTGCAAGAATTGTTCCATTCATCGCTGACTTATTTACAAAGTCCATTGTCTTTCCAGCTAAGTAGTTTAGTCCATCAATATCTTCTGGATCATCACCTATTGTAACGTTGCTCACTGGCTCTTCCACATTTATAACTGTCTCAAACATAATTCTAGTTCCGTCCTGGATGAACTGACCTAGTGAGTGAAGATCTGTTGTTAGATCAACTGCCGCTGGGAAGATACCCTTTCTATCTTTTCCTTCACTCTCGCCGTAAAGCTGTTTCCACCATTCAGCAACATAGTGAAGACTTGGCTCATAGTTAGCAGTAATTTCTACTGACTTACCTTTGCCTAACATTACATTTCTAGCTGCAGCATATAGCATAGCGTCATTTTCCATAGCGTCGTTGTTTAGAGCCATCTCTCTTCCGCTTGCTGCACCTTCCATCAATTTATCAATATCAGCGCCACTAACTGCGATTGGAAGTAGACCTACTGCAGTAAGAACTGAGAATCTTCCACCTACATCATCAGGTACTACGAAACTCTCATAACCCTCAGCTGTTGCTAAGTCCTTTAACGCACCCTTGTTAGCATCTGTAGTAGCATAGATTCTCTTAGCTGCTTCTTCTTTTCCATATTTTTCTTCAAGTTTTTCTTTGAATACTCTAAATGCGATAGCAGGCTCTGTAGTAGTTCCTGACTTAGAAATAATATTTACTGAGAAATCTCTGTCTCCTACCACATCAAGCAAACCATTTAGGTATGTAGAACTGATATTATTTCCAGCGTAGTAAATTTCTGGAGTTTTTCTTACTTCCTTTGGCGCATTGTTGTAGAATGGATGTCTTAAAAATTCGATAGCCGCTCTAGCACCAAGGTATGAACCACCAATACCAATAACAATAAGAACTTCTGAGTCGTTCTTAATCTTATCAGCTGCTGCTTTAATTCTTGCAAACTCTTCCTTATCATAATCTACTGGTAAATCAATCCAACCAAGAAAATCGTTTCCCTCGCCTGTCTTTTCCACCAATGTCTTTTTAGCTTCTTCTGCTTTAGGCATTATGGCCTTAATGTCCTCTTCTGACACATACTGTGTAGCCTTAGAATAATCAAATGTTACTTTACTCATTTCTTCTCCTCCAAATAAAAATCTATCTATAGTGATACAACCATTTCTTTAACTAATTGCATTGAATGTTCTGCCGCTTTACTTACAAAATCATCAAAAGACATTCTGGCAGATCCATCCGCCTTATCTGAGATTGCTCTTAAGATTACAAAAGGCACATCATTTAGATAAGCAACTTGTGCTATAGATGCTCCCTCCATCTCGCAACAGTCTGCATCAAACTCTTCTACCAAATAATCTTTCACATCTTTATCGCTAATGAACTGATCTCCTGTAGCAATAATACCCTCAATCACTTTAACACCTAGGTTCAAACGCTGAGCACTTCTTGTTGCCTTTTCAATCATTCTATCGTCCGCGTCAAAGAACTTTGTTCCTATGTTGGGTATTTCACCTGGGTCGCAATCATCCAAAGCTCCTGTATTAAAATCATGTTGGATAGCTTTTCTTGAAATAACAATATCGCAAATATCCATATCGTTATTTAGTGATCCAGCCACTCCTGTATTTATCAAATAATCAATGTGGAAATCATCCACCAAAATCTGTGCGCAAATACTAGCATTAACTTTTCCAATTCCACAACGAACAACTACAGCATCTTTGCCGCAGAGATCTCCTGAGTAAAATTGCATGCCAGCTTTCTCTTCCACTTTGACTTTTTTCATTATGTCCTTTAATCCCTGGACTTCATCAAATCTAGCTCCAATAATTCCTATCATTTATAGAATACCTTCCTTTGCTTGTTCTAGGCCTTCTGCTAACTGGTCTGGGCAAGATGTGCCTCTTCCTTGGCAATCAATTCCTTTTATTTTGGAGATGGCCTCATCCACATCCATTCCCTCAATAAGCGCTGCTACACCCTGAGTGTTTCCGTGGCATCCGCCCTCAAATTTAACATTTCTTACTTTGTCATCTATTATGTCAAAACGCACTGCTCTTGAGCATGTGCCCTTGTTCTCATGTCTAAGTCCTTCTTTTGTCATATCTAACCCCTTTTCTTCATATACTAATCATTTAACATTGAATCATATATCGCAGCAACTTCCTTGATGTCCCCCTGAGCAATCAACTCTCCATGTTCAAGTAAAATTGCTTTGTTACAAAGTCTCATAACCTGTTCCAAACTGTGTGATACGAAAAGAACTGTAACGCCGTGATCAAACATTCCTTGCATCTTCTTCTCGCACTTCTTTCTAAACTTAGCATCACCTACAGATAGAACTTCATCCAAAATCAAAATCTCTGGCTCTACTACTGTGGCAATTGAGAAACCAAGTCTAGCTCTCATACCTGATGAGTAGTTCTTGATTGGGACATCAATAAAGTCTCCAAGTTCTGAGAATTCCAAAATCTCCTCATACTTTGACTCAAGGAACTCTCTTGAAAAACCAAGTACTGAACCATAAAGGAAAATGTTTTCTCTTCCTGTGTAGTTAGGGTCAAAGCCGGCACCTAGCTCAATCATAGGAGCAATGTGTCCATGTCTTGTAACCTTACCAGTAGTTGGTTTGTAAACTCCAGCTATAATTTTTAGAAGAGTAGACTTTCCTGCACCATTAAGTCCAAGTATTCCAAGTCTGTCTCCTTTGTTTAGCTCGAAGTTAATATTCTTAAGAGCCCAAAATTCATTGAAACGAATTTTTTCACCCTTTATTTTCTTTATTAATAATTCTTTTAAGTTGTCGACATTCTCTTTGCTTAGGTTGAAGAGAATACTGACATCTTGTACTACTAAAGCTTTCTTTGCCATAATTCCCTCCTAAATATGCAAGATGAATTTATCTTGGTTCTTCTTAAATATCCAAATACCAAATGCTAGTGCTGCAATACTGAACACTGCCGAGTAAATGAACATCTGAAGATTTGATACTCCATAACTAGTTGATGTAAAGATTGAACCTTTTTCCATCAACACGCAACGGAAGTTACTGATTATACAATAAAGTGGGTTCCATCTAATGAATGCTGCTGCAGAACCTATCTTTCCATCTATATAATAGAAGATAGCTGAACAGTACATAATAAGCATCAAAAGTACATCCCACAAATATTCTAAGTCTCTAAAGAATACGCAGACTGTCGATAGAATCAAACCTGCTGCTATACTCATTACAAATAGAACAAGTAGCGGAATAAATATCTCAATAATGTGCCATGTAAAATGTACCCCAAGTACGATAGATGTAGCCGCTAGAATAATTAGTGATAGCAAGAATAAAATGTAGTTGTAAAGTACACTTGATAGCGGATACAAATATTTTGGCACATATACTTTCTTAATCATTGCCTGGTTAGATCTGATTGATCTCATAGCTATTTTACTTGAACTTGAGAAACAGCTATAAAGCAAACGACCAGATAGGATGTACACTGGATATAGCGCATCTCCTCTACCTAGCAGGTTGCCAAATACGAACCACAAAACTAGTGTAGTTAGTAGTGGCTCAAGCAATGTCCAAACTAATCCCAAAAGTAGGTAGCGGTATCGCATAAAACCTTCCCAATACTTATTCATATTACCTCCAAAGTAGTCCTTTTTGACTAGCCTTTAAATTATAATGCATACTGCATTAAAGTCAATAAAATTTGATGTATTTTAGTTTACATAATTTTGCCTGTTTTTAGGCATTTTCTTTATTTTCAAACACCGCTTCCACTACTCGTTTCGCAGCATTTCCATCGTCTATACAACAGAATCTATCGTAGAATTCTTTGTAGCGGTCTTTGTATTTTTCTTTAATCTGATCAATGTTTTTAATGGCATCTACCACATCATCATTTGTAAGAAGCAATGGTCCTGGCAAATCTTCTTCCATGTCCAAATAGAAACCTCTTAAAACATCTCTGTACTTATCAATATCATATGTGAAGAACAATATTGGTCTCTCTAGGTTTGCGTAGTCAAAGAATACAGATGAGTAGTCCGTCATTAGTATGTCTGAAACTAAGTAAAGGTCTGTAATGTCATCATAATCACAGCCGTTTACTGTAAAGTCTCCATACTTAGACAAGTCCATCTTCTCAACGACAAAGTAGTGAAGTCTAAGAAGTACCACGTACTCATCGCCAAACTCTTTTTGCAAACGATTCAAATCTAAATCTAGGTCAAATCCATACTGGCCCGCTTCAAAGAAATTGTCATCTCTCCAAGTTGGCGCG
>CADBBS010000005.1 GCA_902793045.1 uncultured Lachnospiraceae bacterium | reverse complement strand
TGTTCTTTTAAGAACTCCTTCATTTCTTTTTTATACTGTCTAAAATGACCTGGTAGCTGTGGAGCCATATGATAAACTTTGCCACCCAAAGACTCTATCTCGTCTTCATAAGCAGCACGATAGTCTCTATTAGTTAAGAAATCAAAAGAAATCTCATCTCTATTAATATTTCTCATATAGTTCATGATCATAGTTTCTGCGCCACCACGATCCATGACTGTATCTAATACTAGAACCTTAATCATATGTCTTCCTATTTTTTATTTTGAAATAACTGTACCCTCTGGCACGTCTTCACTTACTACTACTCCTGCACCTATCACGCAGTTGTCTCCAATAGTTACACCCTTTAGAACTACTGCATTAGTTCCAAACCAGCAGTGTTTGCCAATATGTGTTTCTCCCAGTGTATAACCTTGCGCTTTAATAGAAGTTTCTAAATCACTAAATCTGTGGTTGTGATCATATATATGACAGTTTGAACCAAAAATAGTTCCATCTCCTATCGTCACTTTCTTCAAAGAGTTGATAGAACAATAATTATTAAAGAAACAGTTCTTTCCTATTTCTACTTGTCCGCCTTCTATCGTTATATGAAAACCATGTCTCCAAGTAGTTCCTTTACCAATTTTAAGTCTTCTTCCATATATAATCTTATAAACCAACTTCTTTATTCTTGCTTTAAAATGATACCACGCTTTCATAAGCTTCATTCTCCTATCATTTGTCTTAAGTACCTTGTTTTCTTCTTGTTCATTCAATATGGCTTTTGAATAAACTCGCTCCAGCCACATCGCGTTAGTTTTTATATCATACCCTGCTGCCTTAACTTTCCTGTTCATCTCAATAGGATCTACTTTTTTATCTTTCAGTAAAAGTAATTCCCATGCCGCTTCTTCTGGAGGAGTATTTGCTGATAGGTATTTTACTTCACCCGTCACATTACACTCTTTAGGGACGCTGTCAGAGACCATACATTTAAGTCCTAACGATTGCGCCTCCATCAAAGTAAGAGGAAATCCCTCACTGAGCGACGGAAGTGCAAAGATGTCTATCGCCTGCATAATGTATGGCATATCGTCTCTTACACCTAACATTATAACTTTGTCTTGTAAGTTTAACTCTTCTATTGTCTTAATTATCTCATCTTTAAGCCTTAACTCACTTCTATTTTTCCCTCCGCCTATTAACACTAGCCTGCTATTAGGTTTCATCTTATTGACTTCGGCAAAAGTTCTTAACAAATATTTATGATTCTTTTCATACGAGAATCTTCCTACATGACCAATCAGTATAGTATCATCAGTTATTCCTAATTCTTCTCTTGCTTTCTTTCTAAGATTCTCATCATACTTAAATTCATCTGTGTCTATGGCATTTCTGACTATGATAGTTTTTTTATCATCACCGAAAAGCCATTTAGCTGTACCTCTACTACACGCAAAAGAATGAGTATATTTACCTCTCAATTTTTTTCTGAGGTACAGTCTAAATATATATTTAATAT
Source organism: uncultured Lachnospiraceae bacterium (assembly GCA_902793045.1). Taxonomy (GTDB): domain Bacteria; phylum Bacillota; class Clostridia; order Lachnospirales; family Lachnospiraceae; genus Eubacterium_G. The sequence goes on along the minus strand of CADBBS010000005.1, from coordinate 53,766 downwards.
CAACGTGCTTAAGGTTTGAGTGTGCATGTACTATTCTAAGATCAATCCCTGCTTTTTTTGCGATAGCTAGTGGATATGCACTTCTCTCCTCAAGGTTTGAATGAATAACATCGTAGTTTGGATGCTCTTTTAAGAATTTTTTAAATTCTTTTTTGTATTCTCTTACTGTGTTTGGATAAATTGGACTTAAATGATAAACCTTACTACCCAATTCTTTAATCTCTTTTTCATAATCACTTTCGTACTCTCTATTAAGCACAAAATCCATATGAATTTTGTTCCTATCTATATGACGAAGGTAGTTCATCATCATAGTTTCAGCGCCAGCTCTATCCATAGCTGTAATAAGCACTAAAACATTTATTCTTTTATCACTAGTTTGTGATTCCAATCTACTTCTCCAAAACCTCTAAATATAAATCTTTATATCTGTCACATAGCCAGCCATCATTGTAATGGTCCACTATAGTTTCATAAGCATTTTTTATCATCTTGTCATCAATTCTTATTTCAAGTTGTTTGATAACTTCAGCAAAGTCTTCTGCTGTTTCGCAGATATAGCCAGTCACTCCATTATGGACAATATCTCTATTACCAACAACATCACTCACTATACATGCTTTCCTCATATACATAGCCTCAAGCAGTGCCAAAGGAAGTCCTTCCCATCTAGATGGAAGAATAAAAACATCGCACTGATTAGCACTCTTGAATACTTCTTCTCTAGACATCCATCCAGTCACTTTAATATTTGGACTAGTTAGTTTCTTTTCAAGTTCACCTTGACCAATCCAAACAAACTCTATATTAGGAAGCATTTCTGCTATCTCATTAAACAACTCTGGATTCTTTTGAAACTCTACTCGTCCTACAGTGTATACTCTAAATTTATCATCCTTTTTTTCATCATCTTTTAGAACTTCATCTATAAAGTTAGTATCCACACCATTACTAATAAATGTACTTTCTTTACTTACCTTTAGACTTTCTTCCCATTCACCTCTACCACAGGCAACCGTTAAACAGTTCTTTCTTCCACATATTTTTTCTATAAAATGATATGCTTTTCTCATTATAAATTTGGCATCCTGCATTAGAAAACTATATCCATGTGGAGTGTATACCATTTTGTAATCATCTTTGCAGAAGAAGAGCCTTCCTAGCGCACCAGCTTTAGAAGAGTGTAAATGTATTAGGTCTGGTTTTTCTTCTTTAATTAATTTCTTTATTTCCTTGCGTGCCAAAAAATCTTTAATAGGATTTACTGGGCGAGTAAAGTGCTTAATTTCAAACAATCTTACCCTTTTATCAAAATGGTCCTCTAAATCTTCTGGGGTTTGATCCCTTTTGCCATATGCAATTGTAAAATCAAACTCATCAATTAAACCATTGGCAAGAGTTTCTATATAAGTAACAACTCCACCACCCATGGCTTCTACTAAATATAAGATTTTCTTTTTCTTGTTCGTCATTGTGCAACCCCTAATTAGTTTCTATTTGATATCTTTTAATGCTGGCCAGTTCTTATCTTTTTCACTCAATATAATTTCCATATCGTCTGGGATAGGCCACTCTACTCCTATGTCTGGATCATCCCACATGATTCCCGCTTCATCTCCTGGATGAAAGTAATCAGTAACTTTATAAGTAAACTCAGCTTCATCAGACAATACCAAAAATCCATGTGCGAATCCTTCTGGTATATAATACTGTTTCATATTTTTCTCAGATAGAATAACTCCATGCCATTGTCCGTATGTAGGAGAACCTTCCCTTAAATCTACAGCTACGTCAAATACTTCTCCTCTAAAAACTCTAACAAGTTTTCCTTGAGGGTATTCCATCTGGCGATGTAATCCACGAAGCACTCCCTTTGTACTCATAGACTGATTGTCTTGTACAAAGTTCATATCAAGCCCAACTTCTTCCATATCCTTCTGGTTGTATGTTTCTACGAAGTAGCCTCTGTTATCTCTATGTACTTCAGGCTCTATAATTGCCAAACCTTCTATATCACATTTTGTTACTTTCAATTTGCCCATACTAAACTCTGTCTTTCTCTTTATACATTTTGTCGAAGTAGTTTTGATATTCTCCACTTAGAATATTCTCCCACCATTCTTTATTGTTAAGATACCATTCAATAGTCTCTTTTATTCCATCTTCAAATTTAGTTTCTGGAAGCCAGCCAAGTTCATTATGAATCTTAGTAGGATCAATAGCATATCTCATATCATGTCCTGGTCTGTCTGTTACGTATGTAATAAGAGATTCTGGTTTTCCTAGTTTTTCTAGAATAATCTTTACAACTTCTAGATTTGACTTTTCGTTATGTCCGCCCACGTTGTAGACCTCTCCCACTTTACCTTCTCTCATAACTAAATCAATGGCTGCACAGTGGTCTTTTACATATAACCAATCTCTTACATTCTCGCCCTTTCCATAAACTGGTAGTGATTCATCAGCTAGTGCTCTTGAAATCATAAGAGGGATTAATTTCTCTGGGAAGTGATATGGCCCATAGTTATTACTACATCTACTAATAGTAACTGGTAGTCCATATGTTCTATGGTAAGCCAATACTAATAGATCAGCTCCAGCCTTAGATGACGAATAAGGACTTGATGTATGTATTGGTGTTTCCTCTGTAAAAAACAAGTCTGGTCTATCTAATGGCAAGTCACCATACACTTCATCTGTAGATACCTGATGGTATCTTTTAATTCCATACTTTCTACAAGCATCCATTAACACTTGTGTTCCTACTATATTTGTCTTTAAGAAAATGCCTGGATCTTCTATCGATCTATCCACATGACTTTCTGCAGCAAAGTTAACTACTATGTCAGGTTTTTCTTCTTCAAATAGTTTTTCTACAAACTCTTTGTCTGCAATATCACCTTTCACAAATCTGAAATTTGGATTCTTCATTGCTTCTTCTAAAGTTTCTAGATTTCCTGCGTATGTTAATTTATCCAGACAGATAATTCTATCCTCTGGATGTTTTTCTAATTCATAATATACGAAGTTTGCACCTATAAATCCGGCTCCACCTGTCACAATAATATTCATTATTGATTCTCCTCTTTGTACTTTATTATTTTACCTGGATTACCTACACAACTGCATTAGCTCCTATTGTTACATTATTTCCTATCTTAATAGGGCCTAACACTTTAGCTCCAGCTCCCACTGTCACATTGTCACCCAATGTAGGAACTTTATCTAGTCCATGGTCATAGTCTTTTATTCCAATAGTTACTTGCTGAAAAAGTGTTGCGCCTTTACCTATGTGAACATAGTCAGAAATGAAAATGCCTTTTATTCCATGTGGTACATGTGGTGCCTCTTTGAAAAATGATTCACCATTTTCTCTTGCGCCAAGGTATAATCTGGTTCTCATTTTCCAGTACTTTTTATGATTATAGTGACTTACTAAAGAATTGATTTTTAATTCATTTTCAAATTTCATTTTATCCTCTTCTATTTATTTGTTTTTAGAGTTCCAAAATAATCATACTTCATGGTTAAATCATTCTTCTCTATCATGCTGTTTACTTTCTTTTCTTTTCTATGTAATTCTTCTTTTGATATTTTCCCTTTATTCATTACATGTTTGTCTTTTACATATACATTTCCATCATACCAGGAATAATCTGGGAAAAATGCTATGCCTTCATATTTATCATCCAATGCATCTTCGCCAACATAATAATTTTTATCATAATCTATGCCAAAAAGATTCAAAACTGTTGGTAGCACATTTGCCTGCATAGTTACTTTATCAACTTTTTTCTCCTCTATATTGCTACTCCAGATAAAAAATGGAGTATGATTAATTAAACCATTATTAGTTTCCTTATATTTTTTTAGAATGCTTTTATCATTCAATTCATAAAGGTAATGATCTGCATAGGCAACTATCACTGTATCATTATATAGCTTATTTTTCTTCAGTTCTTCCATTAGTAATTTGACCATATAATCTGTTTCGCTAGCAGCCATTCTCACAAAATCTTCTTCTGACAAATTCTTCTTTTTACTTCCATATTTTTCTTTCGTCAATATTTTAAATACTTCACTTGACAGATTAAACGGCATATGCGGAGTGTACGTTATGATATAATCCACAAATTTCTTATCTTTTGAAAACATCTTTTTCGAGAAAACGTTTTGTAAAATAAGTTCTCGATCTAAACCATAACATATATTATTATTTTTAACTCTTTCCTTTAATCCGTAATAGTTATCATATCCCCAATTCTTGTAATTTAAGCCCCTAAAGTATATATCTGGACTGTTCATATGAAAAGAATCTACTCTATATCTTTTTTGTTTAAATATTTGCGCCATAGTATTTTTGTAGGTATGAGTGTAATACCAACATGCAAAATCATTTGTTGATAATGGCTGAACAAATCCAGTGTTTGCTGCGAGTTCGGAATTAAATGTTGATCCTCCTCCTGTATACATACTAAAGTGATTTTTAAAATCTATTGATTTTTGTTTTAATTTATATAAATATGGAGTATCTTTCTTATTTAATAACCAGCTATCCATTCCTTCCAACTGTAGAAATATAATGTTTTTATTTTTAAAAATCCCTGTATATTTATTGTGATTGTTCTTTTCAGTTTTTTCATAGTAATGACGTAGCTTTGCACTTTGTTCATTTGTCAATTCTTCTTTTCCTTTTAAAAGTGAAACATAAAAATTGCGGAAAGAATATTCATATAGTCCGCTTAATTCAATGCTCTGATTGGCATCAGTGCAGTTGTTATATATATTCCATTTAGTTTGCCAATGCGAGTTATCATTTGGATTTAACACGATTATTGGGATGGCAATATGAAGCCCCACAAACACTACAATAGAGATTAGAAAGTATTTGATTTTTATCTTTCCAACTTTTTTTAGAGTAAATGAAACACAAATAGCAATGATTAATATGGCTAATGATTCCAGATAGAATAACCAAGGAGTGTTTATGATAGTATCCCAAATATATTCGCTTCCCTCATTTGTCATTTTTATCAAACTGAAATTAAAGAAATAGTCTGTTTTATAATAATATATTCCATTAGTAAGCATCATCACAAAGAAAACTACAAATAGTATCCAATAGATAATATTTCTAATTATGCCTCTGCAAGTAAAAATGATTATGCCAAAGAAAGCAATAAATAACAAAGAAAATAGCCATGAACTTGGTAGCCAAATAGGAAAAACTCGATTCTTAAAAAAGAGCGTCTTTATTATTATGTCCATTAGTATAAAAGGAATAGCGTAACAAACTATATATTTTCTATCCCATATTTTTTTTAAGAAATCCTTCATTTTTTTATCCTTTCAAGTATCTTTTTAATGCATCCTTCCAATCTGGAAGTGGTTTAAATCCATTATCTTTTAATTTGCTTTTATCCATTCTGCTGTTAAATGGCCTCTTTGCTTTTGCTGGATACTCTTCACTTCCTACCGGAGATAATTCAACTTTTTTATAAATCTCATTATACTCGCTAGCCTGCTTCATTATTTCAACTGTGAAATCATACCAACTGATGTATCCGCCCTCGTTAGTGGCATGGTAAGTTCCATATTTATCAGTCTCAATCATATCGACTAATAATCTAGCTAAGTCGTAAGTGTATGTAGGTGTTCCGATTTGATCATCTACCACTGTCAATTTATCATGTGTCTTACCAAGGTTTAACATTGTGTTTATAAAGTTGTGTCCATTCTGCCCAAACACCCAAGCAATTCTAACGATGTAATACTTTTCTAGATTTTCTTCTACTGCTAATTCTCCTTGGTACTTTGACTCGCCATAAACATTTAATGGTTCTCTTTTATCATCTGGCTTCCAAGGTGCAGTTCCTTCTCCGTTAAACACGTAGTCTGTGCTAATGTAAATCATTGGAATGTCCAAATCTTTACAAGCCTTTGCTATGTACTCCGTACCTTTGACATTCACATCCATCACCTTGTTTGGATTATCCTCTGCATCGTCTACAGCAGTCCAAGCAGCACAATGAATAACTCCATCTGGATTTGTCACCTTTAACATTGTGCGAACATCTTGTTCTTTTGTAATATCAAGTTCGTCTATGTCCACACCTATAGGCTCGTGACTTCTTTTATTCAATTCATTCACTACATCAAAGCCTAGTTGACCTTTGACACCAGTTACAAATATTTTCATATTATTCCCTATATCTAATTTTATATATTGTACACTTTGCTTTTTTCATCTCTTTTTCTTTTTTTATAATAAGTCTTCTCTTTGAGTGCTCTTCAATATATTTTTTAATATTTTTTAATCCATTATTATCCAAGTCTACGTAAAAAACATTATTGTCTGTAATATCCATTATCAATCTATCTTTGTGAGTTAACTTGTACTCTTTTACTTTTCTATAATAGGTATCATTGTATAAATCATAATTATATAATGACATTAGGTTTAAGTATTTTTCCTTGTTGTTGAAAAGTTGAACGCTTTCTTTATCTATTATTGGACCATTTCCGTTTGTAATGTATAAGTTTTCTTTGTGTTGGTTTATATAATTACAAAATTGTTTGTACTTTTCTTGTGCTTTTACAGTATGATTATTATGCATTGATAACTGTTTTACAGAGATCACACAATATATACTACATATTATTAAAGTTCCTATATAAAAGAATTTCTCATAATTCTTTTTTATGTTTTCCAAGGTGACTATTGTCAAAATAATTGACGAAACGATTAATAATGGTACGAAAACTCGATGAACATATCTATTTATAACAACTTGACCCACAATTGAACCCAAAGCCAATAATCCCTGCACAACAACATATAGTTTTTTCTTGCTTACAGCAAAAAAACAGATTAACCAAAAGCAAATAAAAATCCATACTTCTTTCAATTTTATAATAATTAGAATTACACTTAATAAATTGACATTATACCTAATATTAAAAGGTGTATTATCAACTATTTTTTTTAAATTGTTATATGAATACACATCTTTATCTGCTATATATTTAGTGAATGCAAGACCTTCATAATCATTTTCACTATATGAAATACTTTCGTAAAAGTCTTTATAATTATCATACTCCATAATTGGATAATCAACAGCTTTTACTCTCATATCATCCCATTTTCTATACTCTGCATTTCTTCTAGAATTATTTAGGGAGTAATCGCTCCAAATATTTACTATGCACAATAGAATTATAGAAATGCCTAAAAACAATATTAACTTTTTGTTAACCCTATTTATTTTTCTTAAATAATAAACTACAAAAGGAACTGTTATTAGCACTGTAGATATAAACATACTAAATCTTAATAAAAACCCTATTTCCACTAAAAATATACTTAATATGAAAAGAAATGGTTTGTTTTTTATATTGCTATCCTTCAATGCTTTGAGTAGTGTTACTATTCCAAAAAATGTGGCAAAGCTCCCAATTACCGTATAGGTAAACCAACAGCAAAAAATGGTTTCAAACACTAAAGATAAAGCAATTACATAACCTATTTTTAGGTAGTTTGTTAGCAAGTTCATTAGAATGCAAGTACAAATTATTACGAGCAACAAATATGTTAGGACAATCCAATTAATGTTATTAAAAGAAGAATACAAAAATTTCCATATTCCCCCTAATAGCGGATGAATATGTGTTGCGTAATTTATAGCACTTGCTTCATACTTTCCATAAGCAATATTATATATAAACATATCGTCATTTTCACAATATTGAAAAAGATTAAATGTAAGTAATACCGCTATCGGTAATAGAGTAATAAGATATAGGTACTTGTTTAATTTTTTATTATCTGTATTATTCATTTTTATAATAAGTATTATTAGTCCTTATTAGTTGGATCAATGTATTTCCCTTCTGCATAGTTATTCAAATATTGGCCATACTGGTTGTTATACATAGTACTTGCTGCCTCAAAAATATCTTCTCTTGAAATCCAGCCATGTCTAAATGCAATTTCTTCTAAACAAGCAATCTTTCTATGTTGATGTTCCTCAATGCTCTTGACAAAGTTAGTAGCTTCCACCAAACTTTCATGTGTTCCTGTATCAAGCCATGTGAAGCCACGACCAAGTATCTCAACTTCCAACTCTCCATTTTCTAAATATATTTTATTTAAATCTGTTATTTCCAATTCATTGCGTGTTGATGGTTTCAAATTCTTTGCATACTCCACCACCTTATTGTCGTAGAAATATAATCCTGTAACACAGTAGTTTGACTTTGGTTTATCTGGCTTTTCTTCAATAGAAACAGCCTTTCCGTCTGAATCAAATTCAACAATACCAAATCGTTCTGGGTCATCTACATAATAGCCAAATATTTTTTAATCCATGTCCATGGAAAATATTATCTCCCAGAACCATAGCTACGCTATCATCACCTATAAAGTCTGCACCAATAATAAATGCTTGTGCTAAACCTTCCGGTTTTTCTTGCACCGCATACTCTAAATGTATACCAAATTGACTTCCGTCCTTTAATAATTCCTCAAATCGAGGTGTATCTTCTGGAGTAGAAATAATCAAAATGTCTCTAATTCCAGCATCCATCAACACCGACAAAGGATAATAAATCATCGGCTTATCATATATTGGTAATAATTGTTTCGATGTTACTTTTGTCAGTGGATATAGGCGCGTGCCTGATCCACCTGCTAGGATAATACCTTTCATAGCAACTCCTTTTTAATCAATGTTAATTTTATCTTTCACCACATACTGTGGCTCCTTATTCAAACTCAAATAAACTCTTCCTAAATATTCACCTATCATTCCTAAAACAAATAGTATGGATCCTCCGATTATCAACATAATGCTGATGGTCGATGTCCATCCCATTGGAGTGTTTGGGTTTAATATTTTATGAATGATGGTATAAATGAAATAAACAAAACCTCCACTTGCTATTATTAATCCAAATAGTGTGGCTAATCTTAATGGTTTGATAGAAAACGCTGTGAATCCATTAACCCACAATGCAACTAACTTTCTAAAACTATATCCAGACCGACCTACTTCTCTACTTCTATGTTCTACTGGAACAGATGAAATATTTTTCGTACTTCTCAAAACCAGTCCCGGAATATACGCATATGGGTTTTTATATTTTGTTATTTCATCAATGATGTATTTTTTTGCAATAAAGAAACTTGTCATTTCTAGTTTCTTTGGTTTTCCAATAAGCCATCTGCACATCATATTATTAATGCCTGTGCCTATATTTCTAAATACACTATGTTTTTTATTAGAATATGATGCATAAACCACATCATATCCTTTCTCTATTTCTTCTAGTAGTTTATATGTTTCATTTGCTGGAGTTTGTCCGTCATCATCTAGCGACACCACATATTCTCCAGTTGTTTCTCTATATCCTGCCATTAATGCTGAATGTTGTCCAAAATTTTTAGAGAAGTTTATAGCCTTTATATTTTGATTTGATTTTGCCATTTCACTTATAACATCCCAAGTAGCATCGGAAGAACAATCATTTATTAAAATGATTTCCTTTTCATATGGAATATTAGATTCTGAAATTTCCTGCACAACTTTTTGAATAGTCTTCTCTGAGTTATAACATGGAATAACAAATGATATTTTCATATTATCTCCTATCACAATGAATGTTGTATATTGAATAAAATGGTTTTAGTCCTAATGAAGTCCAAACACCTTGAACAATGTAATTATCAAATTGGGTGCTTGTTACAAAGTTTTTGTTTTTACTTGTCGCATAATTAACTCCCGTCGAAATCATAAGTCTATATGCGCCATATTTCCTATACTCATTGTCCACTGCTCCCACAACTGCCTCTACAGAATAATCTGTCTCGCCATAAAGTACAAATGAAATCGGTGTATTCTCATGGGTTACAATCAATACGTTTCCTTGATAATTATCAAAGCTGTTCTCTAACCATTTTTGATAAATGATTCCTGCTTTTCCTGCAGTTACAGGAGAAATATGATATTGACCTTGATACTGTTCAAAAGATGTGTAGGCAATATCAAGCAATCTTGCCTTATTGTTCTCAATATATTCCTTATCAGCCCAAAAAACATCTATGCCAGGCTTCATTTCTATATCTATTTTTTTATTAGCACCAATCCACTCAACTGTTCCTCCACAAAAAATATCTTTTTTGAAAATCTCATTATATGCTTTTATAGCATCCACAAAATGTGTAGGAATTCTTACATTGTAATATGCTGGATTATCATTCATATACTCCTCTAGTGATAAGAATAGTTTTTTAAAGTGTTTTTCTTGCTCCTCACTATGCATAGTGTCAATGTTTTTTAGGACGAGTCTAACTACTTGATAGTTATCATTATATATTTCGCTAAGCGATTCATTTTTTTTAATTGAAAAAGCATATATTTGATCATTATTATCCTCTGAATACTCATATTCACCATTTTGGATAATTGTATTCAATTCACTATTAGTTCTTTCAATAAAAGCTTTTCCTAGAATGGAATTATCATCCAAATATGAAGTAACGCTCATTTATTCCTCCGCTTCCTTTTAATAATACTTTGTTATGATATCAACTATGTTTTCAACTATTTCTTTATCCAACCCATAATACATAGGCAATCTCAAAAGTCTTTCACTCTCTTTTGTAGTATTTTCATCTTCTCCATTAAACACTGTGTACTTTTTTCCTGCTGGTGCACTGTGTAAAGGAATATAATGAAATACACTCATAATTTCATTTTCTTTTAGATATTTAATGAGCTGTGTTCTCTCTTCCAAATCCTTTGTCTTAATGTAAAACATATGTGCATTATGCACGCATCCCTCAGGTACTTTTGGAAGTTCAATCAGTCCTTTATCTTCTAGGGGTTTCAATCCTTCGTAGTATGTATTCCATAGTTCCATTCTATGATCATTAATCTCATCTGCTATCTCTAACTGTGCCCATAGATACGCCGCATTCATATCACTTGGAAGATATGATGAACCAGCATTTACCCATGTATATTTATCTATCTGTCCTCTAAAGAACTTGCTTCTGTTGGTTCCTTTCTCGCGGATGATTTCTGCGTCCTCTATATACTTTGAATCGTTTATATATAGGGCTCCGCCTTCACCCATGCTGTAGTTCTTTGTCTCATGGAAACTAATGCATCCAAAGTCACCTATAGTACCTAATGCTTTGCCTTTATATGTGCTCATTAAACCTTGAGCCGCATCTTCCACTACCATTAGGTTATGGCGTTTTGCTATATCCATAATGGTGTCCATCTCGCAAGCTACGCCTGCATAATGAACTGGTACTATCACCTTAGTCTTGTCTGTGATAGCGGCCTCTATCTTTGTCTCGTCTATATTCATAGTATCTGGACGAATATCCACGAACACTATCTTCGCTCCACGCAAAACAAACGCATCTGCAGTGGATACGAATGTGTAAGAAGGCATAATTACTTCGTCGCCCTCTTTTATATCGCATAGCAATGCTGCCATTTCCAATGCGTGCGTACAAGAAGTAGTGAGCAACACCTTAGAAGCTCCTGTTTTTTCTTCTAACCACTCACTACATTTTTGGGTGAATTCTCCATCACCACATATTTTTTTGTTGTCGATAGCCTTCTGTATGTAGCCAAATTCTTTGCCCGTAAATGGGGCTTGATTGAATACTATCATGATGCCTCTTTCCGCTAGGGTATAATAACCCATATTCTCTAGTATTTTACCATTTTTGAGAGGGGTTTACAATTCTAGACGAATATTATTATTCTGAATTAGATAGCAATTTCTCAAATTAAAAATGGCTCGATCGAGCCATTTTTAATAGTTGTTTTAATTAAACTTATAATAAAACAAATTACATAGTACGCTACTCTGTAAAAACTATTTCTTCCTGATTATTGATATATTCATCAATTTTGTTTTCCATATTTATTTCATTTACAATCCAACCTCGCATCTCGCATAATGTTATAAAATCACTAATCCTATCAATTCCATTAATTTCTCTTAGGGTCACAATCGCCCCAAAATTCATTTCTTCTTTTTTTGCCTCTAACGCCCGCTCTTTTGAAGTAACTGTAAAAGCCCAAGCTCTATCCTCATACGATTTAACTGCCCTATTTTTTTTCAGCACTTTAGAAATAAATTTAGTATTTTCCCATTTTCTAAACTCTGCTCTAGATCGTCTTTCATCAGTATAAAATCCATCTTCATCTTGCACATTATCATTGATATCATCTATTGCATCATTGTTTTTTACTCTCCCAAATTTTAATGACAATTCCCTATTTGTATAATCAACTCCTTGCGTTCTTGAGCAATGTGGAAAATAGCATAGTGTTGTTCTAGCTATATAAGGATACTTCCCATCTTTGTCTTTTGGGATTGGTATAGAATAATTTGATGTTTTATAGCTTTTTGAAGTCCCGTATAAGTAGAATTTTATTTCCGAATCTTCTGAACAGAGAATATTATTAATGCTGATTGGAACTATTCCATATCCAAGTATTTTTTGCATTTTGTATCCCTGTTGTTTGAATTCCCAACCTGCAGCAGAATCAATTAATAATGCCTTGGCAACCTCTCTGGGCAAGCCTATAACATCAATCAAAAAAGCCATCTTTCTGCTAATCCATGGTGCCGCTAGTGAAGTTCCATAGTCTTCACATTCACCGCGAGGAGACATTACCTTTATCTTTTCATCAATATCTCCTCCATAATATGAAATATCAGGTTTGTTAAAAAATGATAAAACCGCCCCTTCTCTAGAAAAAGAAGCAGGTTCACCGTTTTTCCTTACAGAATTAACGACTATTGAGTTTAAAGAATCCGCGGGCGAACCAATCCTGATACGCCCATTTTTTTCTATTCTGTTATCATTTGTTCCTGCCACAATGAATATTACATTTTTTTTTGCTTGTAACTCATCTAAGACAGCCCCATCATAAGAGATAAAGTTTTTTGACACTTCTTCCTCTGTCCCCAAAGATAAGTTCCATACGTGAATATCAGGATTTTTATCTACTATTTCTTTTATTTTTCTAACTAGTCTTGATGTTGATATTTTATCTAAACAGACCCCAAAATGTCTCACCCTAAATCGACCACAATTATCATCAAGCCATGGATTAAGATTTGGTCCATCTACAATAATTGAACTGACTTCTGTCCCATGAACTCTATGTTCATTTTTTACACCACTCTTTTCAACATCGTCTAAATAATCATAGTTTTCAACCCATTCAGAAAAATAAACATTTTCATCAAAAAGTGTGTCAATCACGCCAATCACTGGCTCATTTTTAGGAGATGATATCTTTGGTCTATCCTTGTTTTCTGTTTCACTTAAATCATAATAATTGATTTTAGATAAATCTGGCGATACCATTGATATTAGGTATGGGATTTTTTCATTTAAATAATTATATAAATCCCTACTAACTAAGATTGTATCCTCTCCATAAAAAGAATATCTATGGTTAAACTTGTCTACGTCAATAATATCTAATAACTCAGATGTACTTTTTTCCGTCTTGTAAAAAGTCACTAAATATTCTTCATTATCAGCATTAGTGCTTATACGGGGAACACGAATTGTCTCAATAACCGAGCAGTCAACTATAAGTTCTCTTATCTGCTTTTTGCTGCAATTGTATTTATCGTACTGCTGTTGGCTAATCTTAGTAATAGTTTTTTTCTTTTTTGGATCATAGTATTCGTTGAAATTATCCCTAGTTGCGCAACCGTCCAGTTCCTCTACTAAAAATTTTCTAATGACCTCTAGTTGTTGTATTGATTCATCAACAGTCTTTTCCTTAACGTAATATGTAATTATGTGATTTTCTTCACCTTCCTCTGCATCCGAAAAACGCGCCCCAACGATTAAATCGTTCGCTTCTTTCCCTCGTGGTTTTAACAATCTTTTTATTCTGTTTGATTTTGCAATAATATCATTATAATAAACATCTATTAACAATCCATCCAACAAGTTGTCCACATTCATATAGTGATTTTTAACTGAAGTCAAGCTATCAATTAACATATCAACGGTTTCTATAGATGTTTCTCTTTTTAATCTTAAATTGTTGAACCCTCCTCTATTAGGATTGTCTTCATCCCTGAATCTTAAGTTTACTTTAAGCAATGAATTCATTCTATTCACCTTTCAGTTTTCTAGAAACGCTACTTTTAGGTATATTTGTTAATATTTCTATTTCTCTAATGGTATAGCCTTCTTCATTCAGTTTTCTAATACTTATACTCTCTTTATTGTTAAACGCGGAATATATTCTCCTCAAATAATCATATTTATTTGATTCATCACTAAATGCTATGGATGTTCTTATCAGTGGTTCTAAATCACCTGGATATGGTACTTCTTCTAAATTATTTAAAATCTTGTTGAATAATCTAATATCTTTTCTCAAATTATCTGACTTCCTTAAGTTTGTTGAAAGAATAGCATCTGCAATTTTAATCAAATCCTCTTTTGAATATCTATTAAATGACACCATAGCATCAAAACGTCTCAACAATGCCTTATCAAATTCCTTTATCAAATTAGTAGTCGCTATTATAGGTATTTTAGTATTTAATGAATCTATTTCTCGTAAAAAGGTTGACGTCACCCTCCCCATTTCTCTCAAATCATTCCTGTTAACTCTATCTAGAACTAATGAATCTATTTCGTCAAAAATAATAATTGAATTATTTGGCGAAACGCTATTTATTTCGTTAAATAATAGTTTTACATTTTTTGAAGTTTCACCCAATCGACTATCCACTAAACGTTCAAAGTCAACAGATAAAATGTCCTTATTTAATAGTCTGGCAATTTGATATGCAGATTCTGTTTTTCCACTCCCCGGTCTTCCAAAGAACAAAAACTTACTTACATCTTTTTTTGCTTTGATTGCACGAGTTATTCCGAGAATATCCTCCTCAATAATGGTAGGTAAAAATAATGGTTTTTTTGAATAATTCACTTTACTAAGATACTTAAGATCCTTATACGAGGTTTGAGGAATATAATTGTTTGTTGTTGATATCAATTCCATTAAATACTCTGCAGTAATACTATCATTATTCATATCAAATTCTCTTGCAATTTTTGATACCTCTGAAATGAATGCCTCTTCATTATTATCCATATGATATCTAATTAGATTAATTAAATCTTGCTTTTTCATCTGTCTCACCTCTATAATGATAGTATTACTTATTGGGACATTTGTCAAATAATTGGGACATTTTTTAAGTTTTTTATTTGTTTGAAATTATACTATTCATAAAAGCATT
The DNA here is from genome assembly GCA_902793045.1 of uncultured Lachnospiraceae bacterium. Lineage (GTDB taxonomy): Bacteria > Bacillota > Clostridia > Lachnospirales > Lachnospiraceae > Eubacterium_G. The sequence goes on along the minus strand of CADBBS010000005.1, from coordinate 38,451 downwards.
AACACTCTTTATAGGAGTTTGTAGTTGCATTTAACCTTAGGTTATCAATCTATATGTTTCAATAACCTATGTGCTTCCAAATTTAGTTATAATGAAAGTTATTATTGCTAAATGAATTGATCGTTATTCAATGCAGATAGTGTCCATTATTCTATGGAATAAACAGCTATTCCAACTATAATAATTATTATCCCCATTGCCTTCTGCAAAGTGATCTTTTCTTTAATGAAAATCCAGCTTAAAACCGCCACAAAAATGTACCCTGTCGATTCCAAAATTGGTCCATAAGATAGCGGAACTACTTTATATGCATATACTGAACAGAGTGTGGCTGCAAAGAATATTGCATATCCCACTATCACTCGAACATTTAAATACTCTCTTATCTTGTTTGGATATTCTTTCTCTGCACTTTTCTTGAGTATGATCTGTGCTACTGAAGATATGAATACTCCCAAAACAAAGATTCCCATAAATAATACTAAACTATTCATCTAGGACCTCCTTTGTCTTGGCCTCAATATGTTCTTTTTCGGTCTTCTCGTCTGCCATCACCACTATCAATATACCAATAATAACTACGACCGCACCCAATAACATATTCCATGTTATTTTCTCGCCAAAGAAAATCACTCCCCACATCATTCCCCAAACAATTGTAATTGCTTTGTTTGCATATGAGGTATTTAGTGGGAGTTTTTTTATTATTTGTTGCCAAACTAACGCATATATTGCTAAATTCAAAATTACTAAAGCATAGTAAATAACGAATCCCTTACTCATGAATTCGTATTTTGCAGCCATCTTTGAACATACTCCTCCTAGGGAGTATAGTAACAGTTCAACATGTAGCGCCACATAGTATTTAATTTCCCACGCATTCTCTCTTCTCATTTTTTCTCTTCTCTATAAATTTTATTATCAAATACCCAATCACGCCGCCGGCCACATTCATTATCACATCTTCCACTTCTGAGTATCCGCAGGCCAGCATAAACTGCACTATCTCTATCACAACCGATGTCATAAATGTAATCAAGGCCATCGCCCAAACGGAATTAATTCCGCGGAATACTTTTGGTACTAAAATGCCAAACGGAATGAATATCACTAGATTAGCTAGCGAATACAAAACTATCAAACTGCTTCCGCCTGATGTTTGAAATGGAATCCATACCATCTCACTGACACTTCCTGGAGTTCTAGATATCACACCCATCTGAATCAGGATCGCTATATAGAATCCAAGCCCTAAAATCCAGCCCTTGCGTTCTGTGATAAACCTGACCGCTTTGCTGTCTGGAGAGCATTTAGTCTGAATGATTTTCATCGCTCCCCACATCACCAAAACCACTACCACTCCCACTGGAATTGCAATGATTAGTTTGCCAAACAGCGAGCCGCTATTCTCCCATATTTGATTTAGATGGGCTTTGAACAATTGCTCACTCGTCATTATTTAATCTCCGCTATCACTTCAACTTCGCACAAAACGCCCTTTGGCAAAGTCTCCACAGCTACGCAGCTTCTAGCCGGCTTCTCTATAAAGTACTTTCCGTATATCTCGTTAAATGCTGCGAAATCTCCCATGTCATCTAAAAAGCAAACTGTCTTTACCACGTCTCCGTATCCTAGTCCGGCCTCTTCCAAGATTGCTCCTAGGTTTTTCATCACTTGCTCAGTCTGCTCTTCTATAGTCTCACCTACCACTACGCCAGTCTCTGGATCTAGCGCAATCTGTCCTGATGAGAACAATAGGTTTCCTGTGATTACCGCCTGTGAATATGGTCCTATAGCCGCTGGGGCTTTGTCTGTACTTAACTTTTTCATAATATCTCCTCTACTTTAAATATTTAATTAGATACTCGAGCATCTCCACCCAAACATCTAGCGCTTCTCTTATTCTATCTATATTTCCTTCTGCTCTCTTAATGTAAAAGCTAATCACCCAAACTAGGTAGCAAATGAATGTAGTTCTTGGGTCATCCACATACTCGCTAATCATTTCTAACCTATGCTCGTACTCTCTCATCGCACACTGCGCTGTAAATCTTTTTCCAAGCAATGCCGTCTGCGACAAATAATGGAACACATCCACATATGCTGGCATAGAATCACTACAGTATTCCAAGTCAAACAGCCTAATTTCATCCTTCACATAGTAAATGTTCCATGGTGTGTAGTCTCCGTGAGAAAAGGCGAATGTTAAATCGAAAGACTCTACCATCTCGATACCCTTTTTCACTATAGACTGCTGCTCTTTATCAAACACATCCATTTGTGTTTTCAAAAACTCCACACTCTCGCAAAAAGCAGAATCTTTGTAATCTATATCCTTCTTAGTTTTATTAACTAAATCTTTTACTATATCTAATATCTGCTCATTAAACTCTAGCCTAACATCCTGCCCCATTGGCTTGTCACTAGCCTGAGCAAACATCTTTACCTCACCATCTAAATCTAAACCAATCACTCTTGGCACATACTCTATTCCAGCATCACGCAAATTTCTTAGAGCCTTTGCTTCGCTTTCAAATCTCTTGGCATTCTCCGCATTAGTTGTAACTTTCACATAAGCATATATTTCATTATCTCCGTATATTTGAAGAACTGCTTTGTCATTTTGTGAAGTCCAAAGTTCTCCCATGTATGTTGCTACATGAAAATCACTTATCTGGAGCAAATCCTGCAATTGCTTTCTCACATCTCTATTCAACTCTATGTTTAATTTTTCTGTCTTTGACGAACGCGCATAAAATGGAGCCTTATGTTTTTTGATAATGCTCTTTTTTATAGACGCTCCACCGCGAGATGATGGCTGGTACATATCCATTCCACCTTCCACGGCGTCTTCTGGCATCACCCATACTTTGGCGTCGTGTTCAAACACCAGGCTCGCACTAGATGAACCTTCTCTATATAGTTTTTTTAATAAATCATTTTTTAACATTTTATTTCCCTCTGTGAATCATTCTAAACACTAACTGTCTTGCGTGTAAGAATTCCTCGCGCCTATGATAAACCAAAAGCATTATTACGTTTGGTACTATCACGCATATAATCATCTTCGCGCCAAACGTTAAGTAATTGTTTACTGGAATCAAATAGCAAATGCCCGCAGTTATAGCAGCTATCGCTACGTCCACCAAAACAAATACTAATATATATTTGAAATACTCCCAAGTTTTCTTTCCAAAGATTTGCTTGTAAACATTTTGCGCAAGCCATGGCAAGTCCACGATAAATGAAACAAGCACTGTAGATAAAAGTATTCCGTATATTCCAATAAAATGGATTAATATCAAGTTGATTATCAAATTGAGCGCGGCGCATATAAGTTTTCTATACTTATCCTGCTTCCACAATCCTGCTGCGTCTTTGAAGGTGTCCATGGAAAGTCCTAGTTCTATTATCATAAAGTATAGGCAGAACAAAACTACCATTCCATAGCCTAGCATTAGTTTGTCGCCCACCCACAAATTCATAAATGGCTGGTAGAGTGCAGCTAAGCATGCGCAACAAAATCCTACTATCCAAAATGTTATAAATGTCAGCGTTTTGAAATTGTTGTAGTTCTTTTCTTTGCTCTCAAGTATCAAGCTATTGCCGATTCCAGAGCGGATGCCGTTAAATAAAACTGTGAACACTCCCACCAAACTGTTAACTACATAATAGTAGTTGTTGTATTTTCCAAGCATCACAAGTCCTAAGAATGCGGATATAACTATCGAGTCCACATTTATCATTACAACAGATCCAATCTTGCCGGCAAACAAGTCTTTGATTTTGGAGTTTATCTTTTTTATTTCTTCTTTTGGTAATTTGCCTTTGGCGCGGTACTTCGGATAAAGTTTGTCTGCGATTATGGCTGTTACCACATTTATCACTAGCTGTGATGCTAGCGCTATTATCAAATATAGATAGTAATTCTTAAATACTATTAGGGATACAAACTGCAAAGCATACTGAACCGTGTTTACTCCTAGTAGCACTTTGCTCGAGACATCTGTCCTTTGATGCGCAATCAGTATACTGTTTTTGTACGACAATACCCAGTAGGATAAAACCGTCGCACCTAAGTTCAATAGATAAAGTACATAAACATTTACGTCCGCAGGCACGTCTCCCTTTATCAACTGAGGGATGAATGGAAGAATGACTAGTCCTGCTGCTAGCACTATCGCGCCTATAATTATGTAGTAAATTTTATATAGTCGCATTAATGCGCAGATGGTTTTTGTATCGTCGTGCGCTATTGGTTTGTACATAGAAAATACTAGAGCATTTCCAACACCTAGCTCGGCTATATTTAGCACAGCCAAAATGGAGATGAACAGACTGTTTAAGCCCACATACTCTGCACCCAAATATACTATTAAGGCGGTCCTTAATAAGAATGGCACAATTATCTGATAAATCTTCTGCGCCAAACCGAACGTAATATTTCTCGATGCATTTTTAGTCTTTTCTATTCTCATTTATTCTTCGGTCTCTTCTTCCTTGTTTTCTTTATAGTTAATGACCATCGCATTTGTACAGCCACATATTAGACACCAGTTAAGGAACAACGTCTTACCAACCACACCATTTACCACGTAAGTTGCAAGAATGACACTCACACTCGTGGCAGCGTTTATAATTAAGTACTCTCGTATTCCTTCCATCTTTTTATAATTCTTAATTAGTAAGAATAATCCGCCTAGCAAGAACCATATAAGGGCAACCACGCCAAAAATGCCGCCGTATATTAGCACTCCATAAAAACCGTTATGAAGTAGAGGTATGGCTTTTCCTTCAATCTCTCCTTGCCAGTTATATGGAATAAATCTTACATTTATACTTGCACCCAAGCCTTCGCCAAAGATTACTTCAAATCCATTTTCATTGTTCTTCCACTGCTTTTGCGCTTCCTGCATTTCAAATCCACGCCAGTTGGCCATGGCATCATCTACAGTTTTAAACTTTTGCTGAGAACTGATTTCTGTACCAGTGTTGTCCAATTTTTCATTGAATGTTTCTACGGCATCCTTCGGCAAAACAGCAAACACAGCTATCAACGTGGCTGCAAATATTATTGCGCCCAATCCCATTCTGAAATTTATTCGCCTAAAGTCGAATATTAGTAATAAGATAAACGCTACCGCTAGACCTACTATCGCTTGACCAATCGCACTTCGTGTAAGTGAAATGGCAATTTTAATCGCAAACAAAATCATTACTAAAATATCTACAATGTGCCCAAAGATAACTTTCTTAAAGAGCAACTTCTCCACATAAAATGCAACTAGAACTATTGATATTTCAAAAACAAATCCACTCGCATATTCTCTAACGTCGGTGATGTCTTTAATCTGTCCAATATTTACTAGCACATATAGTATTGTGTGAACACAGTTAAGGATTCCCACCAAGTATATCGTTTTAAAAATTGATTTGTGTTCGTATGCCATTTGAAGGAAATATCCAAGCCAAATGCAAAGGATGGTAGGAAGCAAATAGAATAGCGTTCTAGTAACTTCCCTAGTTGAAAACATCAACATTCCATACACTGTGGCATAAATTATAAAGAAAACATAAAGGTTTGAATTTTTGATTCTAGGAATAAGGATTTTTTTAATTCTAATAAAAATCATCACAAACAAAAGCAACGTGATAATCGTTGTTATACCATCTGAAACATAGTAAGATCTGGCAATTGAAAGCAATACCAATTCCCAGATAAACGGTGTTTCTTTTTTGAATTTTACGGTTGAAGCTAAATTCATGTTTCTACTTTCCCACCATACTTCTGTTTGTAAGTTTGTGTCTAACCTCTATAAACTTAATCATCATTCTGTACACAAAGAATGGGCATTTGTAATATACAAACTTTTGAATCTTTCCATTTTTTGATTCGTCACCCTCAGTCAACTCACTGCTCCAAGGCGACATCTTCAAATACTTCACATACTCATCCTTTAGTGGATGCGTGCAGTTTGAAAACCATGGTCTGTTATAAAGTTCACCTGTAAAGTGAATTACCAATGGATTTTTCTTTGCGTCATCTATTTCTTCCTGCGAATAATATGTCTCCATCTTAAACAGTTTCTTTATCTGCTTAACTGAATACATAAACATAGGATTTATCACATTGTACTTTGGCGAAAGTATCTGTTTGTGGTCTTTGCAGAACTTATTAATTGTTCCCTGGTCCACGAACGGAGGGTTTCCATTAAACTCTTCCACGTAATCCACGCAAAGTTTTTCTGTTCCCATCTTTCTCCAGAGATCAAGATTAAGAACAATTACTCCGCCACAGTTTATATATCTATCTTTATTAGTTAATCCAATCTTATGCACAAAGTAAGGATTTACTGTATCTTGTACTCCAGCCACTAGAGTGTCTGTCATATCCATCTCCAACAAATCTTTTAGTGAGCCTGTAACCACAGTGTCGCAGTCAAACGACAACATTCTATCCACACCCTCTAGCTCTGGGAAGAATAGTTTTCCGTATGTACTTCTACAAAAATCCGTAGCCGACTTTAGCGACTTCGAAAGCTCATACAAATCTACAAAAACAATTTTTCTGCCATAGTCGTTCACTATCTGTCTTAGGTTGTCTTTGTTTTCCTCGCTTATGTGGTTATCAATTATATAAACGCAGATTTCATCTATGTCTTTATTGTTCTCCAACAAAGACAGTATTGATACGCCCGCATGTTGTGCGTAATTATCCATACATGAATATGCCACGTTCATTGTCATTTTATTTCTCCTCTAAACACTCGTTTATTACGTCTCTAATCTCTAGTCCCTTTTTGTCCCAAGTGTATTTAACTTTGTCCTCTTTAATCTTATTTATCATTTCATCTCTAAGAGATTTATCTGTAAGTTCTAGTATCGCTTCACTCAAACGATTAACTGTTGTGTTCTTTCTCGCAAGTTTGATTACTCTAGCTCTGTCCTCGTCAAAGTACCTGGTGTATCCACCTGTATCTATACAGATGAGTGGTTTGTCCATAGCCAGCGAGTCAAAGGCCACTGTCACTGCTCCCTCTTTCAAACTTGGGTTTACAATTACATCGCTCCTCGCCACTTTTTCTTCATACTCTTTCATTGGAAGTTCCCCACACATTCTAATGTGTCCTTCCATTCCATTTTCATCTATCAATTCTTCTAGTCGTTTTCTATCTTTGCCATCTCCCACTATGTCTAGTCGGATATCTTCGTTAGTCTTTACGGCTTTGGCGAAGGCCTCTATCAGCACATCAAATCCTCGCCAAGCATCTAGTCTTCCCACCGCCAAATACTTGGTGTATTTATTATCTGGGGTGCCTGTGACATTTTTCATTTCCACAGCCACATCCGTAAATAGTTTTGCTTTGTCTTTGTATTTCTTTGGAACGTTGTTTAACATTCCATAAGACTTACACAAAATTAGATCTGCGTTTTTACATCTTTTCTTAAATCCGAAATTAATTTTCAAGAGTCTGACGATTGTTCTTCTTGCAAACTCTACAAACCTAGCTTTTGCTGGATAGCGTTTGCTGTACTCCTTAGGAATAGTGTCCACTCCGCCAGTTGGTCCCCAGATAAATGTCTGTTTCATTCCATATCTGCTAGCTGGCCAAAGTGAGTTTCCATATGTTAGCAAATGATAAATGTGAATATCATTTTCTTCCATCGTCATTTTTATAATTTTGTTTGTAAGCCTCTGCCACAAACAATAATATGTTCTTACTCCTCTTAAGCCCTTCTTCCAGAACCTAAGTTTCTTCGGCAAATCATAGTAAACAAAGTGTATATCATTACCCTTATTGTTTTTCGATATCCACTCTTCGATATTCTCTCTATTCGATTCTCTAGTTAGGACCCATATTTCAAAGTACTTTGACATCTCCAAAGTCCAATGCCAACCTACTCCAATCTCCGTGCCGTAACCCGGCTCGCACGCATAGGCCGAAACCATAATCTTCTTACGTTCCATTTCTATCTTTTCCTTAGTCTTCGATTCAAGACTTTTTTAACCATGTTGTCTCTACGTTTCCCGTAGCATCCATACTTTTCGATAAAGTATTTTTTGCTCTCCACTGAGTATCTCATCAGTTTTTCTTTATCTGCACCTTCGCTGTCTTTGTGCAAGTGATTCACTGATAAGTCTGCGCAGTAGTATTCTATTAATCCTTTGTCGCGGGCTTGTGCGGCCAAAATGGATTCTTCTGAATATAGGAATACTCCCTCGTCCAAGAATCCCACGTCTTTCATAAAATTCATATCTACCATAAAGCAACAGCCTGATAGTTTTTGACAAACACCGCTCTTAGAATAATTTTTTACATATGGAATCTTTTTGCTAAGTTTGTTTTTAGCAATTGCCATCCTCCAAAATACTTCCTCTAAAAAGTATGGTTCTCTAAGCGGGTTTTGATGTTTGCCGTCAGCTTTTACTATGTCTGTGCCAGCTACTGCTATTGTCTTATCTTCATCCATCAGATTAGATAGTTTCTTAAGATAATCTTTATCTCTAATCTCCACGTCAGGATTAATGATTAGTGAGTAGTTGCAATTTTCTTCTGCTGCTTTTTTAAGGCCTAGATTGTTTCCGGCAGAAAAGCCCTTATTATCTTCGTTTATAATTACAAATGTATCTTGGTCTGCCAGTTGTCTTAAATCATCTTGTCTGTTTTCAGTAGATTTATTGTCCACAATGCACGCTTTTAAATCGACACCTTCCTGCTTTTTCAAATAGTCAAAGCACTTCATAGTGTCGTCGTATGAATTGTAATTAAGAATAACTGCCATCACCTTGTTCATAACAACCTACTTTGCATAAAAGTTTAAAATGATTTCTGATGCCTCGCCCGCTATTTCCTTTGGCGAACGTTCAGCATTTATAAAATGAAATCTCTTATGTTTCTCTCCTAGTTTTTTGTACTCCTCTAGTTGTCTTTCAATTTCAACTTTGTCTAGTTCCTGTTTTCTAGAATAGATTGTGTCTGCGTTTGCTATCAGTATAAAGACAACTCCTGGCTGAGGTGTAAGTCTCACAAAAAACCTTCTCATCCATCTCGGAAGTCTAAGTCTGCTTCTTTCTGGATCTACTATAAAGTCATAGCTGTATCTATCAAACACAGAATATCTATCATAGTGAACATCTCTTCTCACGCATTTTTGCCAACCGAAAATATAATCAAATGTGTAATATGCAATTCTAAAAAATGAACTGATAGGATTAGCTGGTTTATTTCTGTGAGGTTTTTCAAAATCTTTGTCTTGCTCGCTCACTTTAGCCTTCTCTCCCACCTCACCTAGGTTTGGGATAATCTCCGGTCTAAAGTGATACACATGAAAACGATTGTCATTCTCGTCATTCACATAATACTTATTCATCTGCTTTATAGTCTCATCTATAAAGGTGCTCTTTCCACTTCCGTCGCATCCGAGCACTGCAAACACCCTCTTGTGCTTACGATATCTAATAACCACTCGGTCTATCTTCTGCCATAGAAATGCTATCCTTCCACCTATCGTCTTCACAAACGATTGCTTCCTAGCATATTTCTTTAGCGCCTTCGTAAACTCTTTTTGAATATTAATTATCCCATCGAAATTTCCATCCTCTATCAGATGGGCTATTTTGTTTCCAAGTCCTATTCCAAAAAGTTTATGTATCTCTCTTCTAAAGTCATCCTCGTAATTTTTTAGGCACTCTGATATCTCTTCTCTGTACTCGTCTTTTAGAATTGGATTTTTATATCCAAAAATTTTGTAAACTAAGAGCATTACTCCGTCAAAGAATTCGTCTAGCACATAGAAATCTTTGTATTCCACAACATGCGAGTAGAGTTCGTCAAAGGTATATATCTCATATCCTTTCACTCTGTATCCACCTATTATATCGATATGAATTCCTGTGTTATTTTTTATGCTCATTCCATGCATACATAGCATTTTGTCGAAACGCGCATCGTCGTAATACTCTAATCCATTGTTTTTAAAAATCTTTTTAAGTAGTTCCTGTGCATACTTTGCCTTTGCAGGTTCAACTACTAAATCTATATCCTTTGCCTCGTTTACTTCCGGTAGTCCCTTGTAATTACGCAAAACAAAATATCGGATATTTTCACTATTCAATTTTTTAATTAACTCTGTGAATATCTCTTCACATATTTTGTTCCACATACTGTTTCCTATCTCGTTCTGTTTTTATTCTGATTTCGTTTTTATGTCCAGTTTCCTATCTCATCTTGTTTCGAATCTTTACTTCTATGCTTCTTCCTCTTTCTTTTCCAAGGATTTTTACTATGGCATTTCTAGCAGTTCTAAAAATTGGTCGCCCAACATTGATCCACAGTTTACTGTTTCCTCTTTTGAACTCTCGCTCGCTCATCCAGCTACTAGAGTATTTGTGAATGGCACAAGTTTCTTCTGTAATTCTAAATTCTTCTTCGCCCAATTTTTTTGGATAGAAAAATTCTCTGTTAAATATTGCAAATCCTTCTACTACCTGTTTGTTTCCTCCCAACACCAATCCGTACTCTCTCATGATGTCCGTAAGAATTGAGACGTTTGCTATATTATCTATCTCGCCATTTTTGTTTAGGAAGTCGTGGCTTTCGTAGTAGTCTAGTAATTTTTTTATGATCTTGTCATTCTTTTCTACGGCCATTACTGCCGTTCCAATAAAGTGTCTTCTTTCAAAGCCCATAAAGTTTTTAATGCCACGTTTATTTTTTGGACCCGAAAAGAGTTTCATCGCTCCCCTTGGAAAATCTTTTATTATTTCTACATCAGTATCAAAGTAGATTCCGCCTTCTTCATACAAAATCTTTGCTCTAGCATAGTCACTCACGAAGGCGTATTTTTCTTTGTCGTAGGCTTGTCTTGAAAACTTGCACGACGAATAATCAAAGTTTGACTCATCCCATTTCTTGATTTCAAAATCTGGGAAAAACTTCTTCCAACTCTCTATGCACTTTTGTTCTTTCTCTGGCATTTGGCCTTTGCCGAACCAGCAGTAATGAATTATTTTTGGAATCATTGATACAATTTCTCCACTTCGTCAAAGGAGTTTCTAACATCCCTGAAGTTAAACTCTCTATAAATTCTCTTGTTGTAAACTTCCAAGATGTCTCTGTTTTTGATGATATATAAAATAGCCTGCTTCAAATCCTCTTTCGTAGGCTGAATAACCATTCCTAGGTGGCCCTCTTTTAGAAGGTCCTTTGCTCCCACTCTCGTGGTAACCAGTGCTGGCACCGCATAACAGAGAGCCTCTAGCACAGTAAAACCGTATGTTTCATACCACAGACTAGGTGCCACCAAAAGGTCTGCGTGTTCGTAAATGATATCTAGATCGCCCGCTGAGTACGCGCCCATCACTTTCATATAGCCACTAACATTTCTAGGCTCGCTGTAAACATCCAACTCGAAGTCTCTCACGCCCTCAGCCCATAGCTCATCTAGCGCTTCCTTAAGCATAAAGAACCCTTTACTCTCTCTAGCTGCTGCTGGATAAACGATTCGAAGCTTTCCACCGTAGCCTCTAAGTTTTCTCTTATCCTGGATTGCGCTGTTGCTAATATTTATAATTTTGCCCTTAACTTCCTGAGGCAAATATCTTCTAAACACATCTCTTGTCACTGAGCTATTAAAGTGAACGACATCGATAAATTTAAAGAACTGTCTGTAGAAATCTCTAAGCGCTTCATATATTTCGTCACTCAAATCTTCCTTCTCAAATCGCTTCTCTGTGTCTTCCTCTTCTTCTATCAGTTTTGCGTCTTCTTCGTAGAAGTCGTCTCTGTGGTTCTTTCTAAGTTTCTTCATCAACGCCGAATCTTTTAGTTTTCTATATTGGCTAGACTGAAGAATTTTTATTTGGTTCATCGAGAGTGCATCTTTGTTACAGCCTGCACATTTGCCGCAGTCTCCGTTGCAAACTTCGCCGTCTCTGAACAATGTAATCTTTGGACAGATGCCAAAGTAGTCGTGCGTAGTAAACACAGTTCTAATTCCTAGTTCCTTTGCCGCAATCAACAGCTCAGGATATAGGCCTTGGAAAGTATGAACGTGGATAACATCTGGGTCCAATCTCCTTAGAAGTTCAGTGAACGCCTCTGGATTTTCGCAAGGCTCCATAAACTTATCCACCTCTAATATTCCCTCGTCCAAAGGAACAGGAAGTGGGTTTATCATCTCAATGCTTTCAAAAGTTACAGGCTCTCTATTTATTTTTTGCGTATTTTTACTTCTTTTAAAACGCACAAAATGACCGGTAAGATTCATCTTCCCCGGCCACATCATTATTACCTGATGGCCCTTTTCTTTTTGAGCCCACATAAGGTCTACACAATATTTAGTTAGTCCTCCACTCCTGTAAGGCGGGAACCCTAAGGAGTAATGTAATATTCTCAAAGCAATTCACCTCTTTAGGAATTTGATTCTTCTGCTGTCTGCTCTTTTTCTAAAAACAACTCCTCGTACTGGTCTATTACTTTATCCCAGGTGTAAGCACCCTCTATTCTAGCTTTCGCCTGGAGTCCTAATTCATATCTTTTATCTATTGTTGCTTCGTCGCATCTCTTTATTATATTTCTAAGAAGCGCATATTCTTCGCTCCAGTATATCGCTCCGTCTTTTGCCACTTCTTTGTTAAATGACACATCGTATACTAAGTTCACATCTGTTCTGCCTAGCGCCTCTAGTAAACTTGGGTTTGTGCCACCCACTGAGTGTCCATGAATATATGCGTATGCATTCTCGCGAACTTTCTTGAGCAACTGCTCATCGTAAAGTGTTCCAACAAACTTGATTCTAGGGTCTCTGTCTATTTTGTATTCGTTCACTAATTTGTCGTAAAGCGGTGTGTTTTTATAATATGTGATAATCACCAAATCTTTTTTGGTATCCGACATCATAAATTCTTTTACGACTGTCTCGAAATTGTTTTCCGGTACAAAACGTCCCACCATCAAATAGTACTGACTAGGTCTAACTTGATGCTTGTTATACCACTCAACTACCTTTGGATCATCATCCGCCAATGTGGATGGTGTGGTCTCTGCTCCATACGGAATGAACATAGTCTCAGGATTATATTTTTTATATTCCTTGTGAATATACTTTTCAATTCCCTGGCTGTCGCAAATGAGAAGGTCGGCATGCTTCACCATCTTCTTCTCCGAATGCTTCCAGTATCTTCTAACCCATTTACCCCACTTGCTTCTCTTCCACTCGTGGCCATCCGGATTCACATATAGTTTTCCGCCTAGCTTGTGAATTTTTCTTTTATACTTTCTAATATATGGTCCAATCCTACACGCCAAAACATATATGATTGGCTCCTCTATATTATTTTCTTTAATATACTTTAAGCTGTATTTGATTGAGTCGACATCGTAAAAGATGGCTTTGGCTGGACTGTTAATCCTTTGCTTTATATTAAAGCAATGCGCACCATTACACTCATATGTCACTTCATCAGGGTTATACTCGTCGCTATCCTTGATGGCCGACACATGATACTGTATGTCGTCACTCTTTTTGTATTCAGTTAACTTCTCTACAAAGGTTTCGAATCCACCGTACTGGTTAGGTATTCCCTTACTTCCCACAATAAATACATGTTTCATTTTTCTGCTCTTCCCGTTTTGATTTTATGTATCTCTTCACACAATATATTTAATAACTTCCGTTTTAAATATCCAATTAATGACTTCCTTGTCTCTTGAATACTGCGACAAAGGTCTTTAACATAATCTTGATATCTAGACCGATAGTCCAGTTTTGAATATACTCGTTGTCTAATTTTACGATCTCGTCAAAGTTCGTGATATCTGATCTTCCACTCACCTGCCAAAGTCCAGTTAGCCCTGGCTTAACGGCTAGACGAGACTTGTGTCTCAACTCGTATTTCTCGTACTCGTCCATAGTAGGCGGTCTTGTTCCAACCACACTCATGTCGCCCTTTAGAATACTCCAGGCATTTGGAAATTCATCCAACGACCATTCTCTTAGTCTGTATCCAAGACCTTTTCTCTTTCCGTCTTTTCCACTTCCAAGTATTCTTGGATCTCCATCTATTTTGAACATGAGACCTTCCATCTCATTTTGTTCCATCAAATCTTTTTTGCGCTCTTCAGCATCCACATACATACTTCTAAATTTGTACATATAGAATTTTCTACCATTCCTGCCGGCTCGCTCTTGTTTGAAGAAGATTGGGCCCTTTGGATCAGCCATCTTGATAAGCGGCGCAATGAATATAAACAAAACACCCGTGGCTATACAACCTATTATTCCAAAGAATATATCCGCCAATCTCTTTGCAAATATAGCAAGAGGAGATGCTGTGTTGATACTAGTTGAAATAACTCTCGCGCTATTTAAGTGAGTAAACATAGTGTGTGGCATATCCTTAGCAAACAAGTTCATTACTACATAAACTGTAACGCCCATGTTTAGGAAGTTGTCCGCTAGTTGTCTCATCTCGTCTATATGTTTTGTTCCTAGGCAAATGACAACTCCGTCCACTACTTCAGTTACGCAGTAGTCATACATTTCTCTGCCTGTTGCCACTATAGGCACACCTTTATATTCATGTTCTCTAAACAATGTAGAGTTGATGTCTGGTTCTTTTGTGAGACAGATTCCTTTGACGGAGAAGCTTACATCTGTTCCGTCCTGCAATTTGGACATTGCCTCATTTATATGTCTTTGGTCCGTAACTAATACGAACTGTCTCATATTTACGCCACGCTTTGTAGCTCTAAGCAATATTTTCTTCCAGATAATATGTGCAAAGTAACTTAGGAATAGGAATATAACTGGGAATACTGCCAAGATAAATCTAGATTTTGTACCTATGTTGTGCATCAAGAATAGTAGGATAACTGAGAACCCAGCTATTTTAATGGTGTGTAGCGCCACTTTTTTAAACTCTGTAAAGTAGCCTCGATACAATATATCTGAATATGTACTAGAGAATAATACAATCAACAAATGGAGTATTGTCACTATAACAGCGATAGAACGGTACTCCGAATGTAGGAACATTTTAAAGTTTCTCGTTCTAATTACATACGCCAAAATCATTGATACATTTAATAAAATTGTATCAATAATTATAAAATCTAAATGCTTCATCCAGCTGTACTTTGATTTTATATGCATAGTGGTCTCCTTTGTCACATAGTTCATATATATTTTACCACAAAATAGCCCCAAATTAAATGAAAAGCGACGGCATTTTTACCGTCGCTTTTCTAATATTTATCGTATTCTCAGCCATTTTTGGCTTATGATTATTAGTGTCCTTATTCGGCGCTTTCTACTTGCACATCTTCTTCTGTTTCTTCAGGTACTTCTGTGGCCAATCCTGTATTCTCTTCCACTTCTTTTAGGTTGAAAATATGCTCCCCAAAATTGATATCTGACCAGCATTTTTCACAATTTACTGATGCGTCATCTATAAAGTCTTTGTAATACTTTCCTGCAGATCCTTTTTCTTCTGCTTCCATGATATCTTCCATCTTTGTGGCTATCGCATCTTTAGTGAAAATTTCAGTTAGTCTCTTTTTAGAAATTCCAATTTTATCTTTCAACTTTTTGCTAGTCTCTGAGAAGTAGTTTTTAACTTTTCTTTCTACTTCCTCTTTTTCTTCTGGCTCTAGCTTTACGTTATAGTCATCCTTTTTAGCGTAGAAGCATTCTCTTCGGCAAATATCATCAAGAGTCTGTCCCTTAACCATTCCCTGCCAAGTAGTTCCTTCCACTTTAGCATTCCAGTCTATCTCTTTGCCTTCCGAGATAAAGTACACCTCGTACGTAGCCTGTGAACTGTACGCATAGTACTTGGCCTCGTCCAAGAACACTTCGTTCCCGTCCACTGTGATAGCTAGCCTCTCGTTATCCGGTAGCGTTGCATCATCTTTACTTCCGCAACCACAGCCTGCCATGCCCATCACTAGGCCTATGCAAATTGTAAAAATTAATAGTTTCCTCATAATTTATCCTTAAATCCAATATGGATTATCTTAAAATTTTTTCATTAAAATCTCGTTAGAGATTATCCTTTGTCGCAGACTCTCTATCCTTTTAGTGTGGACAAATCTTCCACCACATCTCTCACTATCTCTATCAAGTCTCTAGACTTGTCCTCTGGATAGTATTCGAAGCAGTTATCGTCCGGCACGAACTTCAACTTTCCCCTATATTCTCTCACAAGTATAGGTATTCTTTCAACATCTATTTTTGCCTCTGGCCACATAAACATTGTGATTTTGTTCTTGTTGCCCTTTATCTCTGTGATGAAGTTTTCGTGAGCCGCGTGCTTGATTAGGACAATCTTCATTAGGTTGTCTACCTGCGTTGGGATCTCGCCAAATCTATCCACAAGCTCGTTTTGCATATCCTCGTATTCTTCCTGAGTTTCGATGCTTGCAATTCGTTTGTAGATATCCATCTTTAGAGATTCATTTGTAATATATGTTGGTGGGACAAATGCGTCCTCATTTATATCTATCTTTGTCTCGAAGTCTTCCTTAGGCTTGTTGCCTTTCTTTATCGAAATAGCTTCTTCTAGCAATTTACAGTAGAGGTCATATCCAACCTCTCCCATATGTCCGCTCTGCGAAGCACCCAATATATTTCCAGCACCTCTGATTTCCAAATCACGCATAGCAATCTTTACACCAGATCCAAGGTCCGTAAAACTTCTAATCGCACTTAGTCTCTTTTCTGCCACTTCACTCAAGACTTTTTCACGACTATACATCATAAACGCATACGCATTTCGATTTGATCTACCCACACGTCCACGAAGCTGGTAAAGCTGTGAAAGTCCCATTCTCTCTGCGTTGTGGATGATTATCGTATTTGCATTTGGAATATCTAGTCCTGTCTCAATGATTGTGGTTGAAACCAAAACATCAATATCGCCATTTACAAAATCATACATTATATCTTCAAGCTGGCGCTCGCTCATCTGTCCGTGAGCATACGCCACCCTAGCGTGCGGAACAGCCTTCTGAATACGCGCTGCCATATTTGCGATAGTCTCTATCTTGTTGTAAACATAGAACACCTGACCTTTTCTGTAAAGCTCGCGGTTTATCGCATCCCTAACAGTCTCGTCATTGTACTCCATCACAAATGTCTGGATAGGCATTCTATCCTGCGGAGCCTCAGTCATAATACACATATCCCTAACACCAATCAGACTCATATGAAGAGTTCTTGGAATAGGTGTGGCCGTCAAAGTGATTACATCTACGCTATTTTTAAGTTCTTTGATGCGCTCTTTATGTTTCACGCCAAAGCGCTGTTCTTCGTCTATGATTAGAAGTCCAAGGTCTTTAAACTTAACGTCCTTCGAGAGCAGCCTGTGTGTACCAATAACAATCTCCACAGTTCCGCTCTTCAAATCTTTTATAGTCTGATTTATATTTGCCTTTGTTCTAAAGCGAGATAACATCTCCACTCTCACTGGGAAGTCTTTAAAGCGCTGTACAAATGTCTTGTAGTGCTGCTGCGCCAAAACCGTAGTTGGAACTAGGTATGCCACTTGCTTTCCATCTTGCACCGCTTTAAAAGCAGCCCTTAGTGCCACTTCCGTTTTACCAAATCCCACGTCACCACAAATCAAGCGATCCATAATTTTGGTGCTCTGCATATCTTTCTTAACTTCCTTGATAGCCTCTAGCTGATCGTCAGTCTCCTCGTGGGTGAACAATTCTTCAAACTCTCTTTGCCACTCATTGTCTGGCGAGAATCTAAATCCAGTTCCCTTATCTCTAGTAGCATAAAGGTCCACTAGTTCCTCTGCTATCTCGTCGACAGCTCTCTTAACTTTTCCTTTTGTTCTAGACCATTCCTGGCCGCCCAATCTATTTAGTTTAGGAGGCTTTGCCTCCGCGTCCGCATATTTTTGAATGACATCAAGCTGCGTGGCTGGCACGTAAAGGAAGCTATTGTTCGCATACTCAATCTTAATGTAGTCTTTCTTTATGTCCTCAACTTCCACTTCCTCTATTCCGCGGTAAATTCCAAGTCCATGATTTTCATGCACTACGTAATCGCCCACGTTCAAATCTGCGAAACCTGAAATCACGCTACCCTTGTAAGTACTCTTCTTTCTTTGGCGACGACGCTTCTCGCCAAAAATATCCGAGTCCGTAATCACGGCATACTTAAGCAGCGGATAAATAAATCCCGCCTTCAATCTATCCTTAACAA
This sequence comes from uncultured Lachnospiraceae bacterium, assembly GCA_902793045.1. Taxonomy (GTDB): domain Bacteria; phylum Bacillota; class Clostridia; order Lachnospirales; family Lachnospiraceae; genus Eubacterium_G. The sequence continues at coordinate 20,232 of CADBBS010000005.1, read as the reverse complement.
GCATTACCTCTTTGCCCTGAGGCACCTTGTCCGAAACCTCGTTTTGATCGACAAAGTAAGCATTCAATCCCTGGTCCATCAGTTCCTTCGCCATTCTCTTACCCCTAGTGGTCGAACTAGTTGTAATCAAAACCGCAAAGTCACGCTTCTTATAGTTTTCCAAATCGCTAACCAACATCTCAAAGTGGCCGTTGTACGAGTGCACATTCTTACACTCCATCTCCACCTGAGTGTCCACGTCAAAGGCCTTAGCCTTCTGCGCGATTGTGGTAAACATCACCTTCGCTTCTTTGTTTATCTTTCGCAAGATATCTTCTTTGTCCCAGATAATATCAATCTGACCCGGTAGCACGTATCCTTTGCCGAGGCGGTTTGACATGACTCTGTTTGGCTCATCGATAAAGAACACTGGATTCTCAAAGTAATCAATCAAACTTACCAAGTCTTTGAAGAAATAGTTTACATACGAATCATACGCCGGGCTAGTTGGGTCGATATCAACCGCTGTCAAAAATTCTTCCACGGTGTAGCGAAGTCTGCTAGCAGCATCATCCCCATCTTCTGCATTGTCTTCTAATTTTCCAGCCTGAGTTTCTAGTTCTTCCCTGATTGCTTCCACGCCTTTTTCAATCTGCTGCTCATCTAGGATGTATTCGTTTGCTGGATAAAGTTTTATGCTATCAATTTTCTCAATGGATCTTTGCGAATCCACATCAAAACTTTTAATCTCTTCTATCTCATCGTCGAAGAAGTCTATTCTAAATGGAACCTCGTCTGTTAGAGTGTAGACATCCACTATACTTCCGCGCACCGAGAACTGACCTGGACTCTCAATCTGGTCCACACTCTCGTATCCCATCTCGACAAACTTAGTGCGTAGGTCATCTATGTTTATCTGCTCGCCCGCTTCTATGTTTAGGAAGTGGCTCTTGATTTTTTTAAGTGGCATGATTTTATCGAGGAATGCATCCACTGTTAGTACCACAGTAAACTCCTCGCCCTTAACCACTTTTTTAATAAACTCTAGACGCTGCTTTAGGATGTAGCTTCCGTGCACATCCGCGCTAAAGAATATCAAATCCTTTGACGGATAAAGGATGGCATCCACCCCAAAACTTCTTAGGTCATCGCATAGTTCTTGGGCCTTTATGGCATCAAAAGTAACGACGACTTTTTGTTTATAGCCCTCGTTCAATCCTGAGATCATGTGAGAAAGACCTGCTGCTTCTAAGCCAGTTACTTGAACTGAACTGCCAAGCGCCATCGCCTCTTTCACTCTCTCATACTCATTTAAGTTTTCTAAAGGATATCTAAAGTATTGCTTCATGAGTATATATAAAATGCCATTTGGCATCTTCCTTTATTGTTGCGCCGTAATTTTCATTACGCATTCATTGCATTATGAATTATATTTGTTCATTGCGTATTCTTCGTCGTGCTCGATTATATCTAAGATAGCATCTGCTGATGTCTTAGCTGCCTCGTCTATCTTTGTGCGCTCAGCCTTGCTAAACTTTCCTAAAACGTGCTTGATCAAATCTGAGTTTCCACCGTTCTCGCCCACGCCCACGCGCACTCTTGTAAAGTCCTCGCTCTTTAGGTGTGCGATTATATTTTTAAGACCGTTATGCCCGCCGGCACTTCCGCTCTTTCTAATTCTAATTCTTCCAATGTCCAAATTTATATCATCAGAAATAACAATCAAATTTTGTGTGGAATCTAGCTTGTAAAAATCCACTACTTTTTTGACTGCCTCTCCGCTTGAGTTCATATATGTCTGTGGTTTAACGAGTATGACTTTCTCGCCGTTTACATTTCCAATTCCGCAAAGTGCTCTGTGGCGCTTTGTCTTTACATCCACATCTAATTTGGATGCTAGCTCGTCTATAACGTCAAATCCAACATTGTGTCTTGTCTTATCATATTTTTTGCTTGGGTTTCCAAGTCCTACTATTACGTACATAATCTTCCTCTTTGTTATGTCTTTGTTTCCTCTTTGTCGTATCTTTGTTTGCTGTGTCTTTTCTTAACCGATAACTAGATTATCTTTTCTAGAACATAAGAATTCGGCGATAGTGGTCATTAGACCCCTATCGCCTTCTTCTTAAAAATCCTTAAATTGTAACTTACGCTTCCTCAGCTGGAGCTTCTGCTTCTGCTGCTGGAGCTGCTTCTTCTGCTGGCTCTTCCATAAGAACCTTCTCGTAAGCATCAAGTACAATCTCCTGGATGTTAGATCTTGTTGCTGAGTTGATTGGATGAGCAATGTCTCTATATTCACCATCGGCAGCCTTTCTAGATGGCATTGCGATGAATAAACCTTTCTCTCCTTCTACGACCTTGATGTCATGAACAACAAAGTCATCATCGATAGTAATGGAAGCTACTGCTTTCAAGTTACTTTCCTTCAACATCTTGCGCACTCTTACATCTGTAATGTTCATACATGTCCTCCTTATTGTTAGTACGAATTTGTCCGTTACCACTTAAAAACTTTTAAGCGATAATCCAATTATCGACCTATGTATAATCATAGCAAACTTTTGGAAAATTACAAATGTTTTTTGTATATTTTTACATTTTTTTGTATATTTCAGTACCTTGTAAAAATATGCTACCTAATTATAGTCCGTATCTGAAATTCTTTTCGTTTATGATTGTGATTTCGCCCTTCTTACCACGCTTCTCGCCTGGGTTAATTGTACTGTGGCTTTCCACGATACAGTTCTCTATCTCTGCTCCATCGCCAATATAAACGTCATTTAGGATAATTGAATTTTTAATTTTTGCTTTGTTTCCAACGTACGCTTGAGTGAACACTACTGAGTCTTTTACTTCGCCGTTCACGATACAACCACTTGAGATTAGAGAGTTTCCAATATCAGCTCCAGGATTGTACTTTGCCGGAGGCAAATCATCTACTTTTGAATAGATGTCAGGATACTGATTAAAGAAATAATCTCTAACGTCTGGATTTAGGAAATCCATGTTTGCATCAAAGTAGTTTTCAACGCTCGCAACATTTCTCCAATATGAATCCATTTTGTATACATGGAATTTCTTTGCGTTTTTATTTCTGATGATGATGTCGTTTACAATATCATATCTATCTTCCGCAATACACTTCTCGATCATCTGGATTAAGAGTCTTCGACGAATAACATAGATGCCTGTAGAAACTAGGTTTCCTTCAGTCTCGACAGGCTTCTCTTCAAAGTCTGTGATGCGACCTGTATCATCAGTCTTTACAACACCGTAGTTCGACAAATCTGTGCCAGCTGGCATTTCTTTGCAGACGATTGTCATGTCCGCACCAGTCTCTACGTGTTGATCTAGCACATCGTTGTAATCTAGTTTATAGATTCCATCACCTGATGTGATAATGACATAAGGCTCGTGGCTCTTCTTTAAGAATGATAGGTTCTGCGCAATAGCGTCCGCAGTACCTCTGTACCAGAAACCATTCTCTGCAGTGATAGATGGTGTGAATACAAACAAACCACCTTGCTTACGACCAAAGTCCCACCACTTGGATGAACTTAGGTGCTCATTTAGTGACCACGCATTGTACTGTGTTAGTACTGCTACCTTTTGTACGTGTGAATTTGTCATGTTACTTAATGTAAAGTCGATAGCCCTGTAGCTACCAGCCATAGGCATAGCAGAAATAGCTCTCTTCTGTGAAAGCTGATCCATCTTTTTATTATTTCCGCCGGCTAAAACAATTCCTAATACTCTCATTCTAGCTCACCTGCCTTTACAATATAACTTCCTGATTCTAACTTGCCCTTTGGATAATCTGACTTTTCCGTAACGCCTGATATAGCAACGTTCTTTCCGATAGTCACTCCGTCAGGAATCACTGAGTCCTCTCCTATAACAGTTAAATCGCAGTTATAAATTTTCTTATTTAATTCTGAGTCCGCATATTCACCTTCGCCGATAACTACATTGTCTCCGATCACTGTGTCCTCAGCTATAATTGCTTTGTTAATCTTTGCACCTTTACCGATTCTACAACCAGTCATGATAATGGAATCATTTATCTCTGCTCCATCGCCCACCTTAACGTTTGAGCTGACAACTGAGTTTGCAATAGTTCCTCTGACATCACAGCCTTCCGATACAATACTTCTCTCTATTTTTGCATTGTCCGAAATGTATTGTGGTGGAAGTGAATCGTTTCTAGTGTAGATTCTCCAAAATTCTTCATATAGGTTGAAGTCTGGAACTATATCTATAAGCTCCATGTTTGCTTCCCAGTATGAACTTAGAGTTCCAACATCTTTCCAGTAACCTGTGTACTCATAAACATACGCGTTACCCTTCTGCTCGTGAACGTAAGGGATTACGTGCATACCAAAGTCACAGTTTGGTTGATCTTTAAGTTTGATTAGTGCGTCGCGAAGCACTGGCCATGAGAAAATATAAATTCCCATAGAAGCAAGATTACTCTTTGGTTCAGCTGGCTTTTCCTGGAACTCTGAAACTTTGTGTTCGTCGTCCGCTACCACAACGCCAAATCTGCTAGCTTCTTCCCAAGGAACTGGCATAGCTGCAATAGTTACATCCGCGCCTTTTTCCTTATGGAAATCAAGCATTGCTTCGTAATCCATTTTATAGATATGATCTCCCGACAAAATCAAAACATAGTCAGGATTATAGCTTTCCATATACTCAATGTTTTGGAAAATAGCATTCGCTGTACCTGTGTACCACTCTGTATGTTCACTCTTTTCATATGGTGGAAGCACTGTGACACCGCCGATATTTCTATCAAGGTCCCAAGGGATTCCGATTCCGATATGTGAATTCAATCTTAGTGGTTGGTACTGAGTTAAAACACCCACTGTATCGATTCCAGAATTAATACAGTTGCTTAGTGGGAAGTCGATAATCTTATACTTTCCTCCAAAAGCAACTGCTGGTTTCGCTACCTTGGCTGTTAGCACTCCTAGTCTGCTACCTTGTCCGCCTGCCAATAGCATGGCAATCATTTCTTTTTTTACCATTTAGCTCACCTCTTGGTAATTATTTTTTTCATCCGTCACACTCAATATATAAAAAATTATATCATTGATTTTGTATTAGTGCTATAATATTTTTATGATGAAATTAGATTTTAATGAAAAAAAGAAGATTCATTTCACAGGAATTGGTGGAATCAGTATGAGCGCTTTGGCGGAGATTATGTTGGAGCGCGGTTTTACTGTTACTGGCTCAGATAGTATGAAGTCAGACATCACTTCACACCTAGAAGAATTGGGTGCTACTGTCTACTACGGACAGCGTGGCGAGAACGTGGCTGACGATGTAGACTTGCTTGTTTACACTGCCGCTGTAAAGGATGACAATCCTGAACTTATGACAGCAAAGCAGCTTGACATTCCTATTATGACTAGAGCAGGTTTCCTAGGTGCTATGATGAAGAACTATGATGTGGCTATCGGTGTTGCAGGCACTCACGGTAAGACCACTACCACTTCCATGCTTTCACAGATCATGCTAACAGCAAAGACTGACCCTACTATCTTGGTGGGCGGTATTATGCCAGCCATCAAAGGTAACACACGCGTTGGTCATTCAGACATTATGATTACTGAGGCCTGTGAATACACAAACAGTTTTCTTGAGTTTAGTCCAAGCATCGGCATCATTCTAAACATCGCCGAAGATCATTTGGACTTCTTCAAAGACTTAGATGATATTAGAAAAAGTTTCAGACGTTACGCTGAACTTATTCCAAAGCACGGCGCACTTATCATTAGTAGCGACATTGAAAATCTAGAAGAGATTACTGATGGACTAGAGTGTAAAGTCATTACCTTTGGCTCGGACCCAGAGAAGAGTGACTACAGTGCAAAGGATGTTGTGTTTAACAATGATGTGACTGCTGGTTACACATTGATTTATAAAGGTGAAGACCAAGGCTACATTAAACTAAATGGAACTGGTCGTCACAATGTTCAAAATTCTCTAGCGGCTATCGCGGCTGCCAACTTTATGAGAATTCAAAAAGGATTTATCCTTCAGGGTTTGAAGGAATACTGCGGAACGGAGCGCCGCTTCCAGTACAAAGGAATGTTGGGCGAGGCTAGGATAATTGATGACTACGCTCATCACCCAGACGAGATTCGAGCTACCATTTCCACACTTAAAACTTTTGATTACAATAAGTTGTGGGTAGTGTTCCAACCTCACACCTACTCAAGGACGAAGGCGCTGCTAGAAGACTTCGCCAAAGAATTGTCTGAAGCGGACGCTGTGGTGCTAGCTGACATATATGCAGCCAGGGAGAAAAACACTTACAACATTTCTTCCGAAGACCTGAAAGCGGAACTTGAAAAATTAGGCACCGAGGTTTACTATTTCCCAACTTTTGACGAAATCGAAAACTTTTTACTAGAAAATTCTAAACCAAACGATTTGTTAATAACTATGGGTGCCGGAGATGTAGTAAAAATCGGCGATCACCTACTAGGTAAATAACTTATTAACATCCACAAAATTTTGTTGATAACTTTCTTCAAAATTTTGTGGTTTTTTAATTTACATAACATCAAAAAGAGCAACCATCTACTTCCCCCATTCTATCTACATTTTTCCCAGATTTGTAAAATTATGGAACTAGTTTATTGACATTACTGACATTATTGACATCGCTGAAACCCAGTAAAAATGGGCCTCTCAGCCAATTTGTGATGTTGCAAAATAAAAAAATTGTGATATATTATTGTCAGTGATGAGGAAGAAAAGAGTAATTAAAGACTGTTTTTAAATTGTTTTTTGTGAGGAAAAATCGATTCAAACTCTTTTGTGTTACGGATCAAAACAGTCTTGGAAATAGATTGGAGAAACTATGTGTAAGCTAGTGTTAGACGGAGGTAGTGTGTCTAGTTTTACTTCCGTGTCTAATGTTTTCATAGATGAATATATGAATAAAGCAAATGGTGAATTTGTAAAAATTTACCTTTACCTTTTACGTATGGTTTCCAAGGTCATGGATGCGCCAGAAGAATTTTCCACTGAGAAAATCGCTGACCATTTTGGAATCTTGGAGTCAGACGTCTATCGCGCTTTAACATATTGGAATGATGAGGAAGTTCTTTCTCTATCGTTCAACGATGAGGGCAAGATAGAAGGTGTGCTTTTAAATAATTACATCCAAACAAAAGCTGCATCCAGTCGCATTTTGCATCAGGATGAAAGCGTGGATGTAAACTTGTTGGCAAAAGCTTCGGGCGAAAGCGTGAGCGTGCCTGCCACTTCTTCTAAGGAATACATTATTCCTGTGAAGAAAAAGCGTTCGGCGTCAGAGATTACGAAGTTCGCAGAGGACGGCACAGTTAAGGAACTTTGCTTTTTAGCAGAGCAATACCTAAGCATCACCTTGAGCCCGGCTGCCACCAACTCTATCATTTATATGGTAGAGGATTTGAAGCTTGATTCTGATCTCATCGAACATCTTCTAGAGTCAGGAGAAACTTCTCTACCTAAGATTGAGAAGAAAGCTGTTGCTTATGCTAAAGCTGGTATCACTACTTTAGAAGATGCTAAACAGGATGAAATGTTCAGGGACAAAATCTCAAAGGCTATTTATAAGGTCTTTGGCGAGGAGTCTCCAGCACCTGTTAAGAGGGAAATTGATTTTATTTCCAAATGGCATAATGAATTCAAGTTCTCTGATGAGATCATAATCGAGGCTTGTCATCGCACGATGGCTCACACGCACAAGGGAAGTTTTGAGTACACAGATAGTATTCTTACTAACTGGTACAACAAAGGTGCTTTGTCGATGGAGGCTATTGAAAAGTTAGATGACGAGCATTCTAAGAAGCAGTCTTCGAAGTTTGCAAAGACTTCGAAGAAGGCTTCGAAGAAGAAAAAGATTGAGAGCCACACTTATGACTTTAAGGAGTTGGAAAAGAAGTTGGCGCAGTCTAATAAGAAAAAAGACTAAATTTACAAAGGTAGTTACAATCCCCAACTAATACGGTTGGGTGTTGTCAAAAATAAAATGGCACTAAGTAATTCACAGTTGGCTTTTATAGATCAAATCTATGCAAACCGACGTTTAGATAATCAAATAGTTATGAACGAGCGACTCGCGGAAGTTGAGGAAGCGATCCCAGAGGTTGCAAAAATCAACTCTGACATTGCTACTCTTGCTAGCGATGCCATGAGAAGTTCTTTATCTGGCAATTCTGTAGATGTTGAATCTATCAAGAAGGAAATCCAGAGTTTGGGTGAAAAGAAAAAGGCCTTACTATTGTCTGGCGGCTTTGCTGCGGACTACCTGGATGAAATCTACACTTGTGAGAAATGCCACGATACAGGTTTTGTCGACGGCAAATCCTGCGAATGCAGAGACAAAGAGATTATTAAGTATCTCTACTCTCGCTCAGAATTGAAAAACATTTTGGAGCGTGAAAATTTTTCTACATTCAACTATGACTTATTCTCGCAGTCGCTCGTAGATGAAAATCTTGGCGTTGATGCTCGCACTAATATGAAAAATGTTGCTGAGTATTGCCAATATTTTATAAATCATTTTGACACAGAGTTTGACAATTTGTTGTTCTATGGCAAAGCAGGAACAGGAAAGACTTTCCTTATTAACTGCATTGCAAAGGAATTGATGGATACATTCCACTCAGTTCTTTATCTTTCAGCTTCCCAATTTTTTAATTTAACAGCTGACAATGTGTTAAACAAAGACTCAAGCTCTGTGTACAAAAATGTAGATCTAGATGATTTGAAAAATTGCGATCTACTAATCATTGATGACTTGGGAACAGAGTTCACCACTGCTTTTTCAGAGACTTATCTGTTCGAAGTCTTAAATGAACGTCTTATACACCAAAAGTCTACTATCATATCTACTAATCTCACTTTAGAAGAGATGCAGAAAAGATATGATGATAGAGTTTTCTCCCGCGCTATGGGATACTACTCTACTTTCAAGATTTTTGGTGATGATATAAGAAAACTTAAAAAGTTTTCTGGTGGGGAGAACTAGTCCTTTGGGGCTAGCGCTCCTCACGGGGAAACGAAAATAAGAATTTCACTTAATTGGAGGATATTTTATGGCTAACAGAAAGCACGTAGAATCAATTCCTGTCGGACCACTGGCTATTGTGGCCTTGTCTGGCAGCAAGGCATTAGGCAACACGGTAGATGCCTATATTGCCGATTGGAGAAAAACTCGTATTGAAACGAACGACTCACCAATCACTTTCAAGGGTTACAAAAAGGATTCATATCTTTTGAATTTCTCTAATCCAAGATTTGGTACAGGCGAGTCAAAGTGTACCCTTGAGGACACTGTTCGTGGTACTGACCTTTACATCATTGACGATGTAACAAACTACAGTGTTGAATACACAGTTTGCGGTCACACAAACCACAAATCACCTGATGATCATTTTAATGACATCAAAAGAGTGATTGCAGCATGTGCAGGTAAACCAAATCGTATAACTGTCATTATGCCTTTCTTATATGAAAGCAGACAGCATAGACGTTTGGCTCGAGAATCAATGGACTGTGCAGTTATGCTTCAGGAACTTGTAGCTATGGGAGTTGATAATATTTTGACTTTTGATGCTCACGATCCTAGAGTAAACAATGCTATTCCACTATCAGGTTTCGAGTCTATCATGCCTACATATCAGTTCATCAAATATCTACTACGCAACGTAGATGATATTACAATCGATGCTGATCATCTAATGGTTATCTCTCCTGACGAGGGAGCTATGGGCAGAGTGGTATACTACGCCAACGTGCTAGGAATCAATATGGGAATGTTCTACAAACGTCGTGATTACACACAAGTAATCGATGGAAGAAATCCTATCGTAGCCCATGAATATTTGGGCGAGTCCGTAGAGGGAAAAGATGTGCTTATCGTTGATGATATGATTTCATCAGGCGAGAGTATGTTGGATGTAGCTAGACAGCTTAAAAAGCGTAAAGCTAAGAGAGTGTTCGTGGCAGCTACCTTTGGTATCTTCACAAACGGTCTAGAGTCATTCGACAAAGCATTCGAAGAAGGTACAATCTACCGTGTAATGACTACAAACTGCATTTACCAGACACCAGAGCTTCTTGGCCGTGAATGGTATATTGATGTAGACGTAGCCAAATTTACAGCTACCTTCATTGATAGATTGAATCACGATTCATCTATTAGCGATCTATTGAATCCAGTTGAGAGAATTAATATGCGTGTGGAAGAATACAACGCTAAGAAATAGTGTTTGTAAACAGAAACACAAAAATAGGAACAGCCCCATCGAGAGTTTACTCTCGTAAGGGGCTGTTCTTATTTTTGTGTATATCGCGTTTACGCGATATGACTATTTCGCGAAGCGTAATAGTCTTCTGTTTACAAACGAGTAAGCCTTTTAGGATTACTCGTTTGCGTGTTTTATAATTTAATTAACTATATTTTCTTCCGAATCAGTAAACGAAACGACAGATGATGGTTTTACTCTATTCTTCCTGTCTAATTTAATCTGCCAACGTACATAATACTTTTCATAACTCTTTGATTCTTCTTCATAGTATTTAAATGTTTTGTATACCATAATTAACTCATGCTTCTTCTTATCAACATTATAATCAGTAAATCTTTTCCCTGCCAATTTGCGTATAAACTTGGAGTACTTTGTCTTTTTCTTTATATTTACAATCTTTTTTATTGGACACTTAAAATAATCCAAACTATATTCATAAGTACTTTTATCTGATTCATCATCAAAATCGCAATCATATACACAAGTAAACTTTCCAGATTTATATTTATATTTGAATGGATAATACTTTGTTTTCTTACTAATCAATTTTGATTTTGGAAAACACTTATTAATATCTTTCTTATTTTTAAAAGTATATCCCAAATACTTAAAATACTTAGTTTTAATCTTATATCGCTTAACCGTCTTCGCTTCAACATTTGTTAAACAAAGAGACGAGCATACAAGAGAAAACAATATAACAAACGCTATAACTCGCTTCATAATCTCTCTCCTTTAACTGATTAGTATTATATCATACAAAATGCGAGAAAGTGATGGCAGATAAACTTGGGGGGGATTGTTATTTGATTACTTAGTGTTAGGCACGCAGAAGAAAGAAGAATATTTGCTGACTTTCGAATAGAAGATGTGATTCGATTAATCAGTATGAGAAATATTTCAGGGGCAAATTTTGCTCACCAAAGCAAAATTTGGGCGAACTAAAAGGAGTTTTCATCAAGAAAACTCCTTTTATTGAGCTCGTACCCTAGAAATATTTCGAATAGTGATTACTATCGAATATCTTCTATGAGTTTAAGCAAATATCTTTTTTCTTCTGCGTGCGTAATTATAAAGTAATCAACTTATAACTCAATCCAAGTTTATCAGCCATTACCTTCTCGCGTGTGTGACATGAGAACATAATCACTTGGTTCATCTCACTAGACATGAATCTCATTGTATTTCCCATACGCTTATTATCATACATCGCAAATGCATCATCTAGTAAGATTGGCATTTCATTATCCTCAAAGATAATATCTGCTGCTCCAAGTCTCAAACTCATGTAAATCTGCTCAATAGTACCCTTACTTAGTCTGTTTGCAGCCACAAGTGAATGCTTGCCATTTACCGTGATATTTAGCTTCTCGTCGATGTTTAGATTGTCATACTTGCCGTTTGTAATCTTGCCCATATAGAATGATGCGCGTTCATTCAAACGTTTGCCGAAGCTGTTTCTGATCTCGTCAGCAATCTCTTCTATTTCTTCTTTAGCTCTCTCGATTGCTTCCATTTCACGTTTTGCGTCCATAATATTAGCCTGAGTTTCTTTTAGTTCAGCAATCTGATTTTGAGTAACTATGTCTCTTTCCTGGCTCTGCTCTAGCTGCCACTGCGCTCTGTTGATCTGCTCTTTTAATTCCATAGCCTTCTCGCGAACTTCTTTAAGTTCATCAGAGAAATCTTCTGTTCCTTCTTCATTATCATTTTCAGCCTTTAGCATAATCTGAGTCTTTTCAAGAGCTTCCTTCTTGTTGGCTAGTTGTCTTTCTATATAGATTTCTTCGTGTTTTGCTGTCTCTTGTTCCTCGATCACCTGTCTTACTTCTTTCAGTTTCTCAAGGTTCTTTGCTTTTCTCTTCTTGTTATAGAAATACTTAATAATAGCCGCAACTAAGAATATGATGGCTCCGCCAAAGCATGCCGCAGGTAGTTGCCAATGAGCTCTAATTAGATTCCAATCTAGGTTTCCAACTATTAGTCCCACACCTGCTCCTAAACTTGCTAGGAACAAAATCATAAATAGGAATGGGAAGTTGCTCTTTTTAGTTGCTTTTTCTACAAGTCCGTCTAGCACCTCTCTGCTAGATACTTTGTACTCTTGTAGTTTTGCCTCTATCTCTGCCTTGTGTTCTTTCACCTTTTCAAGTGAAGTAGAATATTTTTCAACATCAGCAGTAAACACTAAAGCGTCTTGATATAGTTTGTCTTTTCTCTCGTTTTGTTTTGCGATGCGCTCTAGTCTCTTCTCGTCCTTTGCAGCCACTTCTTTGTGCTTTTCTTCCACGCCCTCTAGCGCAGTTTGTTTCTGCTCTAGTCCTGCTGCTATATTGTTTTGCTCATTTTCAGAAATCTCAAGTTTCTCGATTGCGTTCTTCAAAGACCTTTCAACTTCTTGCTCTTGGCTAACTTTATTGTCAGTCATGATTTTCTTTCTCTGTTTGTCTAGGTCTGCAAACGCTTCTTTAATATCAATTTCCATAGACTTTGTCGCGCCCAAGTTTGCAGCATGGCTCTTTAGGATGTACTCTAACTCTTTGCTGGTAGCACTGCCTAGCTGGCTAATGCTGATAGTGTTATAGTAGCAGGCCTCGTTAATACCAGATAGAAGCTTATCAATTTCTTCCTCTGTTAATTCTCTGCCCTCATCCTCGTCAATAACTGCAAAGCGCTTGTTATTCTTATTAAAGAATCTCTCAATTCGATAATTCTTACCATTTTGCTCAATTCTCATTTTGCCTTGGTAGTTTGTAGGATCATCCCATGGCTCATACTTTGAGTAAATGTCATTTGCTGAAGCTTTGCCGCGCTGTTTCTCGATGCCGAATAGCATTCCGCGGATGAATGTGTGAAGCGTAGTCTTACCAGCTTCATTTTCACCGTAGATAATGTTCATTCCTTTTTCGAAGCGGACAGTCTTGTTATTAAATTTACCGAAGTTTATTAACTCTAATTCTTTGATAATCATAGTCTGTCCTCCATAGCATCCAGAAGCGCCTTTGTGCCATAGTATAATGATTTTTCTTCCACAGGCGTCAACTCATTTTTATCAATGTATCTTCCTATAAACATTCCAAGAATGTTGTCTTTGTTGTCCTCGTACAATTCGCCGAAGTCATAATCTGGAACTGTGTTGTCCACAATGTCCACTACGTTTCCTGTATTTTCAATTTCTGTTAGGTCTAGTTCAAACTCTGGGTCTCTGTATCCCTGGAATATTATGCGATACATATTATCTTCACCGTGCTCAGCATATGCATCTTGCAAACGGCTTTTGATTTCCATGTTTGTTAGATTTGGTGTTACAGGGAATTCCATATCCATATATATTCTCTTGGCGAATGGAACAAACTTTAACTCTAGGCCGTCTTTGTCCACCTCGCCGTAAATATAGCCTCTATCGCCAATATCGTTTTTGTCGATTGGCTCTAGAGAACCGCAGTATGCCATTTTGTTTGACTCATTAATAGCTGGCTTGTGAATATGACCCATAGCCACATAGTCAAAGCCTGACATAGCAACACGTTTTTTATTGATTGGGATGTGTTTCTCATCTCCACCGTGTGCCACAAGGATATTTATTTTATCAGGGTCATTTACTATCACGTGATCATACATAGCGTCTGTATTTTCTGTAGTGTAGTAGCTTAGACCGTAAACGCAAGTGTTTAGTTCTGGGATATCGTACTCTTCCACATTCTTGCTATCGATGAATAATACATTATCGCTCCACTCGAATGTTTCATAGAACGAACCCTTCTTTATTGAGTCGTGATTTCCCGCGCAAAGAACAACCTTTGTGGAAGGAATTGTGGAGAATAAGTAATCCACTTCCTTAAGCTCTCTTAGCAAGGGCTGTCTGTGGAACAAATCACCCGCGATAATAAGCAAGTCTACAGGCTTGTTCTTAATCTCTAATATTAATCTTTCAAAAGTATTCCAGATTTCATCTCCTCTGGTCTCCGCCCAGGGATGTCCCTTTTCAGGCGTAGCGCCGAGATGAATATCTCCCGTGTGAATAAAACGCATTTCTGTTCTCCTATTTTATTCTATATTTTTGGCTTGTTAATCTGCCTTAATATCTTTGTTAATCTTTGTAGTGCTCTTCTTTAGTCCAAATTTTCTTTCCGTATTTGTCTAAAACTAGACCATATACTCTTTTGGCTTTGCTTATGGCTTCTTTTCTGTCTGCCTCTACGCTCTGTAGTTTTCCATAGCCATATACATAGAAGACATCACCTTTTCTCTTTTCTAAGTTTGCCTCAATCTCTGATGCATCAGAAAACTTCACTTCGCCGAATGGAAGAATCTTTGTAGATTTGTCTGTTGGAAGTTTGTTTGTAAATGACAATACTTCCTCGCGCATCTTGATATCGTCAGTATAGTAACTGAATGTACAAACTGCCATGGCTTCTTCTGTATTATCTAACAACTGGTCATCATCAATATTCTTTCCGTTTTTCCAACGCTTAATATTTATGATTCCATCTTTAATATCAATATTCTTTATAAATACATTCTTCTTCGAATATGACTTCTGCTCTCTTAGACCATAATCTACAATCTTTAATGCATACATCGAGAAGAATTTGTTTTTCTTGATGTCTTTGTCTTTGGCGAGGCCGTAAATCATACTTTGACCAGAGAAACCAAGCACACAAATTTTGTCGCCGTTTTCTGCGTCTAGACTTCTCTTTTCACCTGTGTTTAGGTTGAGGATTGTAATGCTCTCGCTGTTATCTCTTCCTGCGTATTTATTAAACGCTAGATACTGACCGTCATCGCTCACCGCGTAACTTCCAGCCTCTAAGTGCTCAACCACTTTACCCCACTCCTGAGTTTTTAAATTTGCATAGTAAATAGTATCATCAAGCATGATGTACAGGGTTCTATCTCCCACATGACAAAGAGTCTTTAGCTGATTATCTAAAAGTTCAGCAGTGCTCTTCGTAGGAATGAATACCTGTTCCTTAGAAGTGTTTGATTTATTATTATAAGACATAATGGATATGCCATTTCTTCCTATGTGATTTTCAGCTGGACTATAACCGTAAATCATGTAGTCAACATTTCCCTTGTTATCAATGTCCACTACCTTTGTCTTTGTCATCTCTAGCTCTTCGCTAGACTTTGCGCCCATCTTATAAATCTGATAGAACTTTCTGTTCTCAACATTCTGCGCGTAAACATCTCCATTTATAGCAAATGCGATATACTTTTTGTTGTCACTCTCAACATGCTCAATCTTATCGTAGTTTTGAATTCCTAGATCGATAAAGCTTGCGCCCAGATTGTTTTTGTTTGCTTCCCAAATTTGGTTTACTTCTCTATCGTAGCCAGTCACATATTGTTTGCCAGCGTAACTAAATACTGTGATAGTTTCCCACACATTGTATTTTTCAGTTACCTTCTCAGCATTCTTTGCCTTGACCTGATAAGTCAAAGTATATGTAGTGGCTGGGCCAGTATCCTTCATTGTGCACTCTTTAATGGCAACATTTGTCTTTGTGATTTTCTCCGCCGCCAAAGTACTCCAAAGAAGCATAGTGTAACTAGAATTGATTGTCACTTTGCCCAAGTTGTCATTGCTCTGAACTGTTGGATCAGTCTCTAAATAATTCATTAAATCTGATCTCTCAGTCTCTTCAAAAGTTCTGTCGCTAAATCTCTTTGCGAATGCAACTTGTTTGTCGACAAATTCGTTTTTGGCGATGATTGCTCTTGCATAGTAGTTAATAGCATCGTGCTTATCTGTTGTAACCACAAACTTAAGTCTGTATTCAATGCCAGCTTCCATAATAGCATTGGCCTTGAAGTCGAATGATGCGCTCTTTCCAGCGCCTCTCATCTCCTCGATTTTACCGTGGTCCACTAGTCTGTCATCGTCAGTACTCTTTACTTCATATCTAATAGAACGAATAGTGTCTCCATTCTCATTTACTTTGAATGTAGTAGTTCTATCAGGTTTTATTATTACAATAGTATTTCTCTCCACGTTTTCCTGGAGATTATTTGTATAACCATAAATGTTTCCTGTCTTCATCTTGCCGTATGTGGCCATCATCTTTGGAACTTGGTCTTTTACGGTGCTAGAAGAACTATCGCCATCATTTTTGCTTGGTCCTGAACATCTAGACAAAATGCCCACCACTACAATGGCAATAAAAATACATATAATAGTTGTGATTATTATAGTTTTACTTTTGCTACTTTCCATTTATAATTACTACTCTTTTCCTTTGTCGAAGACTTATTTTCTTTTTGTTACTTTAGGGAACTCGAACGCAACCGCTTCAAATGGCTTAAGTGGAATCTCAAGTCTGTATGGTCTGCCGTCACACTCTCCCTCTTTTGCTTTGTATTTAACTACCTGGTCATCATTCTCAGTAGATAGGATTCTCTTGTAAGTTCCTGCCTTTGGAACACCAACTATATAGTCAGTTCTCTCCATTGGTGTGAAGTTAAATACGAATCCAACTGAGTTTTTGTTATCTGCCTCAGTAGTCTTTCTGATGAAGCTGAAAATACTTCTCTCGTTATCATCAGCATTTATCCATTCAAACGCACCATAACCCTTTGTCTCGGTATAAAGTGCTGGATACTTCTTGTACATTTCAAGAAGTCTATGAACAAACTTCTGCATGTCTTTATGCTCTGGCTCTTCTAGCAAGTGCCAATCAAGCGAACGCTTTTCTGACCACTCCTGAAGTTGAGCAAACTCCTGTCCCATGAAGAGAAGTTTTCTTCCTGGGTGACCAAACATAAACATATATGCAGTCTTTAGGTTTTTAAATTTATCTGCTGGGTAGCCTGGCATCTTGTTATACATTGAGCACTTAAGGTGAACTACCTCATCGTGAGATAGAACCAATATAAAGTTCTCACTGAAACAATATGTCAAACCAAATGTCATCTTGTTGTGCGCGCCCTTCTTAAACAAAGGATCTAACTTTGTGTATTCTAGGAAGTCGTGCATCCAACCCATGTTCCATTTGTATGAGAAACCAAGTCCTCCATCTTTTGGATCTTTAGTAACATCTGGCCAAGCTGTTGATTCCTCTGCTATTACATAAGCACGAGGGTTTCTATAATTCATTACGCTTGAAAGATGTTTGAAGAACTCGATAGCTTCCAAGTTTTTGTTATCGCCATATTTGTTAGGTACCCACTGGCCTTCGTCGCGGCCGTAGTCTAGGTATAGCATAGATGCAACCGCATCCACACGAAGTCCATCAATATGATACTTCTCTACCCAGAACAAAGCATTCGCAATCAAGAAGTTTGAAACTTCAGTCTTTGAATAATCAAACACCTTTGTTCCCCAGTCTGGGTGCTCGCCCAAACGTGTATCTGCATATTCATACAGTGGCTGTCCGTCAAACATTGCAAGACCGTGCGCATCTCTTGGGAAGTGCGCTGGCACCCAATCAAGGATTACTGCAATATCTGCCTGGTGGAAAGCATCCACCAAATACATAAACTCATCAGGGCTTCCGTATCTAGATGTTGGAGCATAGTAACCAGTTACCTGATATCCCCATGAACCATCGTAAGGGTGCTCTGCTATGCCCATCAACTCTACATGTGTGTAGCCCATTTTTTTAACGTACTCTACCAAATCTTTGGCGAGGCGTTTATAATCATAAAATCCATCTTCATCATCTGGTCCCTGGAAATCTTTCTTCCATGAACCTAGGTGACACTCGTATATAGACATTGGTTGCTCGTAGTGATTCTCTCTAGACTTCTTTGCAATCCAATCGTGGTCTTTCCATTTATATTTGTCCACGTTAAATACGCGTGAAGCTGTGTCAGGTCGAACTTCACTGTAAAAACCATACGGATCAGACTTGTAAAGTGTGCGACCATCCTGTGTTGAAATCACGTACTTGTATGCGCATCCCTCTTTTACATCCGGCACAAACAACTCCCAGATTCCTGATTCGTTGTTCATCTCCATATTGTGGTCGAATCCAATCCAATCATTGAATTCGCCAATCACAGACACGTTCACCGCGTGAGGTGCCCACACTGCAAAGTACACACCTTTTCGTCCGTTCTTTGTAACTAGGTGCGCTCCCAACTTGTTATAAATTTCATAATGTGTTCCTTTTCCAAAAAGGTAACAATCATCTTGTGTAATGAAATCTTTTGACATACATTTCTCCGTTTCCTGCACATCGTGCATTTAAATGTATATTTTATGTAAACCGCGCGGGTTTTCGTATTTCCCGCTCATCAAAGCCTATTTTCTATTGTAGTTAATCAAGCAACCCTTAAGAATGATTTCTCTTTCTCTATCTGTTAGTGGATCCATCTTCAAAGTAAATGGCTTCATCTCATTGTTCTCCACATCCACTACATATGCCTGAAATTCTGTCTCGGCATTTTCAATAGCTGTTCTAATTCCTGGAATGTAGATATAGTCATTAAGTTTGAATGGTAGATCGTCCTCGTCAAAGATAAATGGCAACATTCCCCAGTTGATTAGGTTTGAGCGATATCTCTTTGTTGCGTATTCTTTGGCGATGTTAGCCCAACCACCTAGAACCTTCTGACATGATGCAGCCTGCTCTCTAGCTGAACCATCACCTGGCTTAACAGCGTAGATTGTACTTCCGATAGATACACAAGTTCTGTCAAAGTCTTTGTCTGGCATCTGCTCTTTGATAACAGTACGCATTGGCTTAAACTCTGGGAATGCCTCTGATGGACACTCGTTCTTTTCTACAGCCTTCTCTGCTACCTGGATGTCCTTTGCTCTTTGTACATAACCTGGATCCTTTCTTGAAAGCGCAAACTCTGCAAGTCCAAGTGGATTTGATCTATATGATGAAGTCTCTCCTGATGGAATCAACTCATCTGTAGTAGTAACTGGATCGTGAATCTCTGAAACTACTTTTAGTACCATGTTTTCTTTTAGGTCAACCATCTCTGGCCAATCCTTAATGTTTGGTCCAAGCTTAAGTTCAGTATCTGGGTCTGGCTTAAGCGCTGAATCAAATACTCTGTTTTCATATATGCTCTTATCGAAGTGATACTTCTGTCCCTTAAACTCAACGTCTAAGTCTGTAGCTGGAGTTAAGAAACCTTTATTGGCAGCGGTCGCTGCTATTGATCTAGCATCCATTAATGCTACTGAAGCTATCTGACCGTTCTGAAGTTTTGAGCCCTCGCGGTTAGGGAAGTTACGAGTCGAATGACGAATACTGAATGCATCATTCGCTGGAGTATCGCCCGCGCCAAAGCAAGGACCGCAGAACGCAGTCTTAAGAACTGCACCAGTCTCCATAAGGTCTGCTGCTGCTCCGTTTTTGATAAGTTCCATATATACTGGCATAGATGCAGGATAAACGCTAAGTGTAAATTCGTCTGAACCAATGCTGTGGCCTTTTAGTATATCTGCTGCTTCGCAAATATTTTCAAATCCACCACCGGCACAACCAGCGATAATTCCCTGCTCTACGTAAAGCTTTCCATTTCTAATCTTGTCCATTAGTGTGTAGTCAACCTGGCCGTCCAATGAAACAAGTGCCTTCTTTTCAACATCGTGCAAGATGTCTTCTAGGTTTTCGTTTACTTCGTCTATAGTGTATGTATTCGATGGGTGGAATGGCATAGCAATCATTGGCTTAATGCTTGATAGGTCTACTTCCACTATTCCATCGTAGTAAGCTACTTCGCCTGGGTTAAGTTCTTTGTAGGCGTCTTTTCTTCCGTGAATCTCGTAGAACTCTTCTATCTTTTCATCTGTGCGCCAGATTGATGATAGACATGTAGTCTCTGTAGTCATTACATCAACGCCTATTCTAAAGTCAGCACTTAAATTGCTAACTCCAGGGCCCATAAATTCCATAACTTTATTCTTAACGTAGCCCTTTTCAAAGACAGCACCGATAATAGCAAGTGCCACGTCCTGAGGACCAAC
>CADBBS010000004.1 GCA_902793045.1 uncultured Lachnospiraceae bacterium | reverse complement strand
AGATGCTGAAGATAAAGTAACTTTGTCTGGCAAGTTAGCCAAAGAAATAAGTGCCATGATTGATAATCATCAAGGTCAATTCTTCTCTTATGACAAAATCATTGTCTATTATGATAATGGACAAAACGAGTTAAGTGCAGTTTTGAATTTTCTTATTCTATCTTTTGTTTCTTGTTTCATTCTTCCTCCTTTGATGCCTTCGGCAAAGGATTATTAAAAAATCTCCATCATAACGATGAAGATTATTTATTATTTTATAATTTAAAAGGATTCTTTGGCAGGCGTGGCATTCCCCTGCATCTCTTTTGACCCATAGGGTGCGTGGCTGCCACGAAATTGACCACCTCAAAGAATCCTTTTAATTATCTTGATTATAACAACGCTATTAGGCTTTGTAAAGAATCTTTCTACTTCTAAGATATCTATTCCATCTTTTTTCATCAATTTTGAAAAAAGTTATTATCGAGTTTTCGTAATTTATTTCTTTTGACGTTGCTAGTCTAAGAACTAATAGTATTCTAATATCATTTACTCTTTTTAATACTACTGCAGTATTTGGTTTAGTGTCTTCAACAATATAATCTGGATGTTCAATTATTGTTTTTAAATACTTTTTTATTGTTTCGTAATCATCTCCGTGTCCTTCTATTACATGTTCTATTTGATTTTCCGTAAATACTACTTTGTCAGTTATTATGTCTTCTGTTACACAGGTATAAATAGTCCTGTCTATTTTTCCTACTCTTTTCAACGCCCACCTCTGCCTTGTTTGGATCTATTTAGTTTTCAAAGTTCTGAGTAAATTATAACACTTCTTCTCCAAAAGTCAACACACAAACTTTATGTGATAAATATCACATAAATATAAAATCTATTCGTTAAACCACGCGCCAAATATGTGACATTTGCAAACGCCTTTCTTTGGAATCACAATTTGTGATTTCAAACAATCGTCCCATTCTCAATCTCAACTTCCTGCCACTCTTCATCCTTCTTCACAATCTCATCAAGCCTTTTGCATCCCTCGAATGCATCTTGCTCTATCTCTTCAAGATTTCTAGGTAAGACTATTCTTTTTAACTTAGTACAATACTCAAACATTCTTTCAGATAGATAAACGTGACGCTCCATCATGTCCGGACAGACGAACTCTTCAAAGGCAGTGTAAGCAAAGACTTCTTCGCCCCAGTCTTCAACTCTCTTTTCACACTTAAATTCAACTAAAGATTTACAACTGCTAAATGCCCTTTCACATATTTGTTCTATATATCCTAATCCTTCTGAACTCTTACCTGATGGAATAAATACCTTTTCTAGAGCTTCACAATGCTCAAAAGCATTTTCGCCAATCCAAGTTATGGTTCCAGGAAGTTTAATTTCCTTTAAGCAACGACAAGATGCGAAAGCTCCATCACCAATTTTTTCTAGGCCATTCCCAAAATCAATACTCTTCAGTTTTTCCATTCCGTAAAAAGCTTCCATTCCAATCTTAATCAAAGAATCAGGAAGCACTAGTTCTTCTACTTCTATAAACTCGTCTCTGTCAAAAACAGCTTCATCTATATGAGTAATACCTTCTGGTATTACAAGTTTTTTGCCTTGAGGTTCACATTCTATTAAAATTTTACCTATTTTCATTTTTAACCTCCTGGTGGATTAAATACTTATAACTTTGCAAATTACCATAGTTTGGAATACTTGGATTTAATGGCCAAGGTCTCGAGAAATAATAAAGGTCATAATCTTCCTTTGGCGGATAAGAATTCCCAATATCAGATCCAAAGATTTCACATGTCTTAACTTTGGAAGCTAGGATTCTAGCAAAATCATCAATCCTAAAATACATTTCATCAAAAACCAAATACTCATTAACAACATCAGAGATTTCATAGCAGTCTCCATTTGCACTAATGAACGGTTTAGAACAAATCTCACGACATCCTTTGGCGTCTTTGTAAATAAAAGTGTTCTGTCTATAAGTAGCAGCTATACTCATAGCTTCTCCTAGAGAGATATCTTTGATGAAGAATAATTCTTCTCCACCATACTCATAGTTAAGCCTTAGCCTATACTTATCAAACTCAAGAGTGTCTTCTGGAAAATAATTAATACGATCTTTATCATCGACGCTCGGCTCTCCATTCACAAAAGAATATCTACATGGACTAATAATTGCACATCTTGCATGATTCTTTTCAGGATGATCATCTACATCTCCATTATCAATCATATATTCCTTGATGCTTTTCATTGCATCAACAGCAACACTGTCAATCTCTCTAGAAACAATATCAACAGGTCTTTTTATAATCATTTTTTCAATGTCTACGTGTAACATACATACTCCTTTCTAAGACGTGAAACCAATATTCACTCTCTCTTGGTTCTTCTCAATGGCTGCAGGCATTTCAATATCATCAGCTATAATCGTGTGAACATCTTTCTTTTTGACTTCGTCAAAGTCCATCTCAACCAAGCGACTTGCCTGCGCCATCCTAGCATCTTCCAATATGTTTCTAACAAATCTACCGTTGCCGAACTCTTCATCTTCTCTAGCAACAGCAAACACTTCTTGCATCTTCTCAAGTGCATCATCCGTAAGATTTAGATCCTGCTTTTTGGCCATAAGTTTGGCTATGTCACATAACTCATCAGTACTGTAATCATCAAAAGGCACATGGAAAGCAATACGAGAACGAAGTCCTGGATTTTTATCTAAGAACTTCTCCATCTTCTTAGGATAGCCGGCAAAGATAACAACTACTTCTTCGCGATTGTTTTCCATTTCTTGAACAATAGTGTTAATGGCTTCATCACCATAAG
This sequence comes from uncultured Lachnospiraceae bacterium, assembly GCA_902793045.1. Classification (GTDB taxonomy): domain Bacteria; phylum Bacillota; class Clostridia; order Lachnospirales; family Lachnospiraceae; genus Eubacterium_G. The sequence goes on along the minus strand of CADBBS010000004.1, from coordinate 41,986 downwards.
AGCCACTTCTGTCATCGACCAAAGAGTAGGCTTCATCTATAAATAAAACTCCACCCTTAGCTTCAGCAAACTTTTTCTTAATAGTAGGCGCAGTCCAACCTACGAACTTGCCAACCAAATCAGCTCGACCTACTTCTACTATATGGCCCCTTGCCAAAACTTTATTCTCACGCATAATCCTAGCAAACAGTCTAGCTACTGTAGTTTTTGCACTACCCGGATTACCGGTAAACACCATATGCATAGCAGGGTCACTATTATTAATTCCTTTGTCTTCAAACAGCTTTTGTGCCTTATAATAGTTCAATGCTTTGTTAATAATCTTCTTGGCTTCTGACAAACCAATCATTGCAGTTAGCTCTTCATAAGCTGAGCCCTTTTCCTTTTCAGCCTTTTGTTTTTTAGCTACTACGTCAAAGTTCTTGTACTGCGAATATACAGTGTTCTTCATCTTTAGTTGATACCAGAGATCAAACATATCATTAAGCTCATTGGCATAGTACTTCTGATCTGGTTCAAGCTTTTGATACAATTTCTTATCAACTCTTATTTTGTTTTGCTTAGCTTTTTCTTGTAAATATGTCTTTGCTTTTTCTTCATCTACCAAATCTTCTTCAATCTCTACAAAGGACATGTTGTGCAAATAACCCAATGCCATACCCTTGCTCTTTTTGCTTTCCTTTGGAAAACACAAAATAGTAAGAACCTTGTTTCTATACCTGTTTATAAGTTTACATACATCTTCTATAAAGTCATATTCACCAGACATAACATCTGCTTCAGTTTCTGGTAAAACAAACTCAATAACCAAAGTCCCACCGACTGAAGATTCAAACATTGTTTTAGTACAATGCATACTTGGGTCACTACGACCACCTGTAAAGCTAGTGAAACTATATCGTTTACTTTTAACTCTTCCATTTGCATATAAAGCACTAATCAATGTCACCAATGAGTTGGACACAACATCAAAGTCATCGGTTGATATCATATAGTGAACTGGATGTGCCAACATGCCAGTCGTATTTGGTTTTTCATATATACGATCTAATTCAGGAATCATAGTTTCATCGGACATACATTTATGTGCTAACTCATAAACTCTTTCCTTCTTTTTAGGTCGAATTATTTTTTCATGTATGAAATCTCTAAGACCCCATCGTTGGCATATGCTGTCTAGTTTTAATTCATCAAACAAAATGCTTTCATCAACAATAAAATCATGCCTATCTGCTCTATCTGCCATTTTTCGTAATGTATCTAGACTTACTTCTTCTACTTTTGTGACATCAACTCCCATGTCTATACAATTAATAAAGTCTTTAACAACACTTTTAACATCAGAAAAAGATCTTATAACAGCAGCTATAGTAATAGTTGATTTAGAAATATTCTCTACAAAACAATAGTCATCAATATCGTTATTAAATACTTCAGCATTCTCTCTTTTATCGTTATAAACCTTATGCCAGTTTTTATTTAGAACAGTACCAGTGATTTTGTAATATAACATACTCATTCTCCTTCTTAGATAACTAACGGGCCTTACGGCCCTCCTTCTTTTTACACATATAAGGTAACAAATATGGTGTCCCTTTTTTGGTACACAAAAAAAGCAGTGCAATATATGCACTGCTTTAGGTCTTAAGTAGTATAAACTATTGCAAACTTATATTTTGTGAAAGTAAGTATATACAATATTGATTCATACTTATACCTTCTGCTCTAGCTCTATCGGCTAGATGCTTGTGAAGGCTCTTTGGCATGCGGAGTCTAAACTGTCCTGAGAATTCACAATCCTCCAATGGTTCAGGAATTGATATTCCATCTTCGATAGCTGCTGTTAACCATTCTTTTTTCGCATCTTCCCCATTCTCAACTGCTTCATCAATAGTTTCTCCACAAGATAAACAGCCTCTAAGATCTGGATAACTAATAACATATCCACCTTCATATGGATCTTTTATTAATTCAATTCTATAGTTGAGGCTCATATACTTTTCCAATCTTTTCTTCATATCCTTATTCATTTTCTTTTTCCTCCACTACTTTTACACCTTAATTATAGTGTAACCGTATATGGTGTCAAGCATTTTTATATATTTTCATTAAAAATGACACCCTCAGGTGCCATTTTTCAAACTTTTTAATATTTCTTCAAAGCAGTTTTTAAATTATCTCTTATCTTATCCCTCAAACTCTGTGGACTGAGAACCTCCGCAAAATTACTATACTGCATAACCCAATGCTCCATCGCCATAGGACTAGCCTTAATAACTACTTTGATATGTTCCTCATCATCTCTAATATTTGATATCTTAGCCTGTTCACCAAACCAATCCACAATCTGATCAATGATTTCTCTAGAAACCTTTAAAGTTACATTCACTGCTTTGTCGCTATACATATATGGTCTGCCTGTGGCTAGTTCTTTGTAATCTATGCCATTCTCAAAACCTTTAATGCTACGAAGCTTGGTAGCGGGCTTGTCAGTCATCTCCATGTTCTTGATATGGTCCATTCTTAAGTACACCATATTGCCCCAATACTCACTATAACCCATTAGATAATATCTTTGGTTGTGAAGGATGAGCTGGTAAGGACTAACATACTGGTATGAACTTAAATGCAGTTTCTTGTCAACATCATACTTGTAGTATTCAAAACCAACTTGCTTCTTCTGACTTATAGCCTCATCTATTATCTCTATGTTTAAGAATAGTTCTTGGTTATCTGTTTTGCTCCAATCATTTACGGAGTATATGTTTTTAACACAAGCTCTGAAATACTGATTGGAAAGACCACAAAGGCGTTCTATCAAATCCTTTGAATGTTTAGCAGATATGTGTTTACTGCTAAGTACACCATCTATTAGCATGTGTAGTTCTGAATCCTCAAAGTCTCTAATATCTATGTAGGCACCTTTACTAGTTTGGATTACTTCCACTCCTATTTCTTGCAAGCGAGATATGTTTGCTGCAACTGCTTTTCTTTTTAAATCGATTCCATATTCTTTTTTAAGCAGGCTGCATATCTTCGACTGCGTCAAAGGATGCTCAGCATCACTATAACGCTTTAGGATGTCCCAGATACGGACTAGGGCATTTTTCTTTGGTTCATAATTTGCCATAATACTACTCCATTTGTAATTTTTTATTTTTTAAAGTCTATTTTTTCTGGTCCATCTTTATGTAATACATAGCAGTTCATTCCGAATGGATCAGCTGAGTTTTCTTCTAAGTCACAATTCATCAATATAAGAGCAAACATTTCTACTTCGTCTGCGTGTTTTAGATATTTACATTGTTCAGCTATTATTTCTTCTTCGTTTTCTCTTATTTTATTTGGAAGATATCCTATAACTATTTTTAGATTTGCATGGATGGAATCTAGTTTTTCAACTTCATAGGTCCAGTCCATAACATCGTTCTCATGTTCTACTACCATTGTCAGTTTCCAATCATATAAGTTTACTGACTTATTTGTTTTCTTAGGCTTGTTAGTCTCCCACCAGGTATGATCAATCGTAAAGTACTCTGGGTAGTATTTTGATAGTTGGTTATCATTTACTACCTCGAGTTTTTTCATTAGTTTGGCAATGTACTCTGTGTATTTTCTAGCATTGTTATATATGCTAGATACTTTGTTATAGTCTTCCATTAGATTTGAGTGTAGTGTTTCGCAAAAATCCCATAAATGGCTTACTTTATTATTCATAATATCACCTCCACACTCATTATCTATTTTTTATTGTACCTTTTTTAGGACATTAGAGCAAGAAAATAGAAGCCCGAGGGCTTCTATTATTATGATTATTCTTCTGGCTCGTTTCCAATGGTAACTTTTAGTTTCCCATCAAGTTCTTCATATCTTTGATTCTTGTTAGGGCCGCCATACCTGCTTGGCTCTTCATATTCATCTACAAAGTAAACTTCAGTCTCATCATTATCATACGTAATATGAAACTGAGTTATATCACCATACTTCATACGGCCAAAAAGACTACTGTCATCTAGCCAAGAACCAAGTTTTTCTCCTTCAAGGTTATAATTATCAGGCTCTTGATTATTCTCTTTCAAAAGAAAACCTACATTGTTTGTCCATAAACTTTTATTAATATAGTAACCACGACCACTAACCGTATGTTCAGTACAGCTTAAATGGAACCATTCAAATTGATCAGCGTCCAACAATACACTCTCACTGTTTTCAAACACTATTTCAATTGTTTTTACTTTGCTCATTAGTATCTCCTTTATTTGTTTTATAACGCCATTATAACAGAAGAAGTGGGTTATTTTTAGGACATTTAGTATAAGAAAAAGCACCCCATCGGATGCTTATTCATTCATTCTTTATTTATCAAGTAAAATGGTTTTCAATTTTTTAGCCATTAGTTTTTGTCTTTTTTCAGTAAAAGTATCAAAATTTGATAATTTATATGAAATATTTTTTGGTAAATATTTTACCGTTTCCTTGTTGTTATCCATCTTTAACCAATCTACAAGCGGTGTGTCCTTCTTTTTCTTATTCTCTTTTCCTTCTAGCAATTGTAGGTTTGCCAGTTTATTTCTTTTATCCTGCCACTCCTGAATCTTGACATCATCTATAACCTCACCATTAGGAAGTTTAAGTCCTTTAATCTTTTTGTTCTCAAATCCTGCGTATGGATGCATGTGATCTTGGTGAAAGCCTTTTTGACTAAATTTTAAATTAGGATATAGCAAGGATAAAACCATAAAAGTCTGTGCCCCGAATTCATATTCAGTAAACATATCGTCTATATCTTCTTCATTAAATTTAAGCGAACTATCATTTGTAAACTCTATATCTTCAAAGTCTTTTACCTTAAACTTCTTTTTATCGATATTATTTAATTTTTGTCTTAATTTTGTTAGGGTTGAAAGAGAATTTGCTCGGAATATTCTTTTCAATTGTGCATATATAAAGAATTTTCTGAGTTCTTTTTTATTATTTTGACTAACTGATCCTCCTTTGAAAATATAGTAAATAATTGGCATTATAGCATTATATGACAATATATTATTATCACTAAATCCATATTCATCTAACAGCTCTGTTGCTGTTTGTATTGAATCCTTGATTTTTGACCATTCTGCCCTTATTTTATCTACATTTTCTTTTTTGAAGTTCTCTACTTTAAATGAAATTGACTCATCCATCAAATACAAACATGTTCTCATAATAAAATCCGTATTGAATCTGTAGCCTTCTCCATATTTGTTTAACGATTTCAACAAATCATCCACTTCATCTCTTCCTTTATCCCAATGTGAAACGATAGTGGAGAATAATAAATCACTCTTTGATAGTACTGTTCCTCCCGAGTTAACTCTAACAAAAATATCGAGAACACGGTCCATCGAGTCACCTGTCACTTCAAAATAACTAATTAGCTCTTCTTTAGATATTTTTGAATATAGTTTTAAAACATCAGAATAAATATCCAAATCACTATCCCAACCACGTTTTTTTATTAGTTTTTTAGCCTCTTCTTCGTTATTTATTTTAACTATTTCTTTAACAAGCAGCCATTTATCTTTATCTTCTCTACTGTTCATTTCATCTTTTGAAAAGAAATCAAACTCATAACAAAAATTGTCATCATCATCTTCTTTATTCTCGTTACGACTAAAAACATTGTAATATAACTCTTTTGATGGAAAGGCATTATCTGTTTTCCACTGTTTATGCAGTATTTTTCTACTCATAGTTCCCTGAAGCGCAATGTATAAAGAAGTCAATCTCTGTTGTCCATCTAGAATAATCCATATTTTGTCATCACTGCTTTGACAAGTAAGAGGGAGCGGAGCCCTCGGGTTATTATATGCATCTCTTTCATGATAATCCTTAATAAAACTATATATTGAATATTCTTTATCATTTATTATTGTTTTATTAACATTCCAAAATAAGAATATACCTATTGGATATCCTCTCATTATAGAATCCATCAATCTAATGACTTGTTTATCATCCCAAATATATTTTCTCTGAATGGCTGGGATATATAAATTACCACTATTGATTCTTTCGATTATTGTTTTTATCGTTTTATTTTCAGTTGACATTTTACTCTCCCTTCAATTTGTCCGAACAATTCTTTGTTTAATTATAGTGGATTTATTTCCAAAATAAAAGTATATAAATAATACTGTATGGGAAGTCCTTTTTTTGAAACACAAAAAAGCACCGATTGGTGCTTTTTCTAATTTTTTTAAATAGCTTTTGTTTTAGTATTCATCGTCGTACTCTTCGTCATAATCTTCATCATCATAGTCCTCTGTGAAATCCTCCGACATAAATCCGATTTCTGCGGCTTTTTCTGTATCATCTATTTCGCCGTCGTTGTCTAGGTCAAACATATCTCCAAATAAATCATCTGACATAGGGATACCTCCTTACATATACTTATCTACATTTATATGTAGCTCTTTTGCCATTTCTATTAGTCTCTCTTCTGTGGCAGTTTGTGCTTCTATTGCCATCCCGCCCATAAATGGGAAGGGGCCGAAGGCCATACCGGAGAGTTCGGCAATTACCTCTTTTCTTAATAACTCTAGGTTATTTGGATCCATGGGGTGCTCCTTTTTATTTGTGGGGTTAATGATAGTATAGCATATTAGGTGCCTGCGGCGAAGGAAAAGGATGGGGGAGAAAAAGTGGGCGAAGAAAAAGGCAAAGAAAAAACAATTTTAAACAGATTTTCTGTTTAAAATTGTCTTTTTTGTGAATGTGATGTGTTTTATCAATTGTGTTTAAACAATGCCTCTATTAACACAGCATTGATTTCACCAATTGAATTGGATCCATCTACTGCCTTTTTTATTATTTCTTTATCTTGTTTTGATAATGGTCTGTTGCTGTTGTCGACAAACCATTTGGTAACTATTTTTACTTGCTTTTCTGTCATTTTCCCTCTTTCACAATTATTCCTTTCATAAATACATCATCTTATAGTTGCATTATTTTGCTTATACTCATTGTATTTTCTTGTAAATGCCGATTTCTTTCCTGAACTTATTTCATCATTCTCCCAAATTCTAAATTTAATGTGCTCGAATACCTCATCATTTTCAATATACTGCATTAGATTTCCATTTATAAACCTATTAACAATATATAAACTATCATCTGCTGTATGTATTGTATTTAATGTTTTGAAGTATTCTCTAATAATGCTATCACTTAATTCCTTTGTTACATAACTAAAGAAATCCTTTGTCTGTTCATACTTAATAAAAGGTTCTATGCTCTTCCATGTAACATTTTCAAGCTGATGATATTTCTTATTTTCCCATACAGCATCCATAAAAGGCTTTTCTTCTTGAAGATACTCAATTATTGGAAACTCTTCACTATAACAAGTGATCACATCATCAATATCAACGCCATTCATTGGAAAATCAAACGATTTCTCATTTAATACTTTGCCAACTATGTAATGCTTTTTATAACCTTCACTCAATAATTCTTTTGCAATACTGTCACAATAGCTATATTGTGGTTCATTTCCAGTAATAAAAGTTTTTGAATAACTACTCAATTCTCCTATATCATTAAGCATTTCATTGTATTGTGTTTCGCCGAGTTCCTTCCTAACTAACTGTTCCAGAGCGGGTGTTACAGCTTTCATTTTTAACATCCATTTTCTTGCCTCAACTCCATCTGAAACAATAATTCGTTTCTGCTTCATCCATGCAACAACATTTTCCTTCTCACTCTCATCTAATGTAGATATTTTAACCATATCAAAATCAATTTTGTTTATCATTTCTTGCATTCCAGATGTATTCAATTTTACATACATAAGCAAGTTTTGCATAGTAAAATAACACTCTTCGCCTTCGCGAGTATCACTGTTAATATATTCAATTATTTCACCATAATTGTTACTATCGATTTTTCCGTAATCGATTAATTCCAAAGCAATTCTATAAGTACTGATTGCTTCCAATTCACTCTTCGTGATTAAACTAAAACCGTCAAAGAATAAACCCTTATACTTTTCCAAACACATTTTTTCGTCTTCTCGAATAATATGCTCTCTAATCACATAAACTAATTCCGAATCCTTTTTATTTATTCTCATTATTGAATCTTGAATGCTTACTTCTTCATCTTCTTTAAAGAAGTCAATTTTATTTAGTTTATTATCCTTAGTGCATACAACTAGTGCCGTATCGTAGTATCCTTTGGATAGCAAACAGTCCAACATACTGTCGCTAATATCGATATACGTCGCTAATGCATTAATCTCTCTAAAATACTCTTCAGGAATCAATTCTAAATCAAGTGAATTCAAGTAGTCAGCTAGTTTCTCGCTTTCTAACTCATCTTTTCTAACCTGATCGCAAGCTAGCTCAAAAAGAAAAACATCAACAATACAACTAGATGTCATAAAGTCCAAAACTCTTTCTTGAACTTCTTCAAAGCCTACTATATGAATTATTCGTTTTTGTATTTCAATTAGTATTTCTTTAACACTCTCTATATTTCCAACATCACAGATGAAGTCTTGAATATAGTCTATATCATTTTCTCTAATATTATTAATATCAACTAATTCTACAGACAACTCATGATTGCCAATACAATCCATTTCCTCTTTGCTTAACAGTGGTGCCGTATGTTCATCACTTTCAATAAACACTTTTTTAAAATTAATAATATTTTTCCCAAATGCAACAATTAATTTTTTTCTCATATCAATAATATACGTTGGTTCAAGTAGAGAAAAAGTTTTACAAATCTCGTCGATATATTGTTCCTCATACTCATTTGTATACTGTTCATAACTAGATAGTTGTTTTAATAACCTAATTGTTTTTTCTTCTGGGTATTTATTCCTTATCAAATTTACAGCACTAATTATAGTTTTGCCCTTTCCATACTCAACTGACATATCAAACAAAAATTCATGTTCAAAAATAATTTCAGGATATGCTTCAATGCTATCGTTATTCGCAATATTCTTAATAGTCTCCTCTATTTTGAACACTTTACGTTCACGAATAGCAACATTGATTTTATCTTTAATTGTAGACTCATCATATTCATATTTGTTTGGTAGTTCCAAACGATTACATATGTATTCTTCTTCACCACTCTTAATATAGCTACCTTTTGGATATGCATAGAAATACATTCTATACTCATGATTGATTAACCTTTCAATCACCATTTCTGATAACTCTTCTATAAATAATTCATATGATTCCTCTTCTTTATACGATTCATTTTCTTTGTTTTCTATGAGTTCTATCTTGTTTATTTCTGCTTTTATTTGTTCTTTTTGTTCGGCTTTTTCCTCGCCTCTCAGAATATTGTATGTTTCCTCAACAAAACCATCAAAAGACTTTTCTTTACTAATCAATGGATAATAGTATCTTGGATACTGGTTTTCTAAATACACAATAGCGGCGCACGTTTCAAAGTTTGTACCTCCTTCTCTTTGATATCCTTTATTTCTTATATCACAGTATTTCTCAACTGTTTTATTAAGTCTATCTTTTAATTCTCTTATGGTTAGCCCTTCACCTTTACACAACCAACTACAATAATTAAGTAATTTTTCTTCATTTTCCTCATGATGGTTCTCCCCGAAAAGTAATTTCATTAGTCTTCGCTTATTGGTTATATCTTTATCAAGAATATCTCTTAATACATCATTATAATCATCTATATGTATACTATTTAACTCTATTTCGTAATCAAACATTTTGGAGAAAATATCATCTTTATCCGTATTTTCTTTTGAAATCGCAACAATAAAGACAGGTCTTTTCCTAAACCTTACCTTAACACAAATATTGTTTATTCTGTAGAGTTCTTTTAGGAAATCTCTAATCATATCTGCATCGCTAATTCTATCCAAATCCTCAATAACTACAACCGTTTTTTTAAAAAATCTTGCTAGTTTTTTATAAACATAAGAATAAGCAGCAAACACCTCATTAATACCAGCTTTTCTCCTTTCACTTTTATCAAATCTTGATAATACTAGGTGTGTACCTTTCAATCCTACTACTATTAATATAACTGCAATTATTAATGATACTAAACGCGCTATCAATAAATAGAATTTAACATTATTAATATTCCATCCCAAAAAATTATTTATTACATCTGCATTTTTGCTTGAACCAGCTATAAAGAATAGCGAAACAAATAACAACGCAAAAAACAGACAAATCCAAAATCTCGCGAAACCTGCACTAAAAGAAAAGATATTATAATTGTTGCTCAACATCTTATTAACATGATTTCCAATACTATTCCTCTTTTTCTTCCCTAACTGATATATAAAAGACTTTATTAATACACCTAAAGATTCATTTTCGTTATTATCATTATTGTTTTCTAATGAATCCCACATATTTATGGTAATACAATCCAAGGATTTATGTTCTTTTGACATTATATCAACAATACTCGACTTACCCGTTCCGTACCCTGATACAATCCCTATTATATTTGCATCTTTGTCAATCGCTTCTTTAACGGAAGCAATGTGTGCTTCAACTCCAATCACGTCCTCTTCACGTGATTGAATTGGTTTATTAATAAAAACTATTGGTTTATTATTCTCTATACTCATCTATTATTACCTCAATTTCAATTATTTGCTTAGTGTTTTCTTTTTTATGAATAATGCGGAACTTCTCGAAGAGAAGCCCCACCATTATCATATTAATGCACCTTGTACTTATGATCCGCTAGTATCTTAGCAGCTTCACGCTTTGCTTCTTTAGAAGATTTTTTATTTCTAAGCGTCTTCCCTGCTTTTGTAACTTTTATATTCTTATGCCTCATGCTCTCACCTCCTTAATGACTATTTGTGAAAGCAAATACAAGGCAAAACCGTTTGCAAAATGCAACAGTCTGGGTTAAACTACATCTGTAGGGGTAGTTAAATGCCTTGCATTTACTATCTATATAAGCAGCCAAGGTTTTCTTGGCTGTTTTTATTTAAAAGATTTTATCCATTCAATATATGCTTCCTTACTTATTCTTTGCTCCTCAAATTGCTTTCTAATTTTTATAATCTCACTTTTATATTTTTTAAATGCTCGTTCGTATTTTTCATTATCCGGATGACGCTTTGTCCTCATAAGCAATGACATGTATTTTTTCCTGTACTCTCTAGTTAATTCATCTTGCCTTTCCTTCTTCGCTCGACTTAATTGAGCACCCACATCTTTACATGTTTTTCCAGGATTTTGAGGTGAATCATACAAACAATACTTTGCATCATTTCGACCACGCGGGACAAAGTACTTCCCACAATTCTTGCACTTCACAAGTTCCGAACCATACTCTAACATATTTGATATTTCAAATATGAATAATGATAATGGCGTCCTTGGTGTGAAAATTGGTTTTAGCCCTCCTTCCATTGAAACAATATTGTAATCAATATGCTGTAAACTCAAGCAATTAGTAAACAATTCTACAGGAAATTCTTTTAATTTCTCATCATCAAAATCTGCATCTTTTTCGAAAAAAGGTATTACTCTTTCAGCAATTGATCTAGCAATTCCATAATGAAATATATATTTAAAATAAGCATTCATAATAATAGAGCCAATACAATCATATTTATTATTCTCAACACCAGAACCAGCAAAAACTCTTTTCTTCAAATCCTCATAAAATTCAAACTCTTTTTGATAATCAGTCTCTTCCTTAATATGTTCTTTTTCATTAAAATCTATGGTATCCTCGATAATTGTCAACATGGACCCTACAAGCATCATTACTGAAGATGGCGGAAATTCTTTGCTTAATTCACCTTTAATCCACTCCATAGATTCTAATAATTTTTTCTCTGAATATTTATTCTTAAAAAAGGGTGCTTTTATTATTATATCTTTAAACTCAATTGGCTTATTACGTATATACTCACAAAAAATACCACCAATATCGTAATCAAGTGATTTCTTACCACTATCACTCAAGATAGTATATGTTATACAATCAAGTACAATAGGCAATCCTCTATGTAACATTTCTTCCCCTTTCTATTATTCATTATAATGATAACCCACCCAATATATTTTGTCAACAATAAGTATTCAATAATATCTATTGCTAACAGCCACCATGGCAAGTTTAACAATTGATAACAAAAGGATACCCTAATAAATAAGGTATCCTTCCACTATTAATATAATTGCATTATTTAATCCATTACCACAAAACAATTCTTTGCATACTCGTCAAAGAAAATGTCATTTGCTTCTATTGTCTTAAACAATTCATCATCAAGTATTTTTCTTACATATTGATCACGCTTGATTGGTTTTTCTAATAATACCCATTTTAATTGCTTGTATGAATATCTAGCAAACGCAAGCCATTGAGGATAATTAATGGCCATTGGATTATCGGTATATATAATTTTTCCAAGATTAATTGCTGTTGCTTCACAGTGAGCCATAAATAGCATTGTAGCCAATTTAGGATGCTTTTCTCTATTAAGTGAGATTGGTATTGAATCCTTAATGCTATTCCCTTCTTTTATTGACTTAACAGCATAGGCTATTCGTACAACAAGTTCAATTGCAATTGTAGAAATTGACTGTGCACAGAAATGAATAAAATCAAATCCTTCATAATACATTCCCTGTACTATTTCTGCTATCGTCTGCTCTTCTTCACCAATACTTCCAAACTGTAATTTATTAAATAGTGCCATCATCGGAGCTGGAAGTCCCATTGATGTAGTTATGTCTGATTTAAAATGAATTATTTGTTTGATAAAAGCTGAAACAATGTCTGTTTCTTTCCTATCAGCATAAACATTCATTACTTGGGAAACAATTTTACCCTTTTTATCAATAGTGGTCATTGTCCCATGCATAATATCATAAAGTCCAAACACAAATCCTAGAATTGGATCATGCCCTAACGAAAGCATTCTATGATAGTATGCAGACAATCCATCAACATATTCCGTTGTGTGTCTATTATCTTGAGCGTCAAAAGGAACTTTACTTTCTTTCGAGTTAGCAAGTTTCTCCATTTCTTTTGGGTCAAACTTTTCATTGAATTTCTTTCTTATGAAATTAGACAAGGACCCTGCCTCTAATCCATCAGGTCCTTTTTCTGGAATTCCTACTAGAACTATATCAATTATTGCCCCTATCAATCCAGCAACCACACTTATTGAAACATCAAACTTGTCAAGTCTATGAACACTGTTGTATTCTTCGTTTAATGCTTTAATAACTTCTTCATTTTCTTTTAGTTCATCTTCAGAGAATAAATCTTCTAAAACAACATTTGATCCAACACTTTGTTCTGCCTCTACATAAATATCTTTGAAATCACGCAAATATAGGACTCTTTTTTCATTTGATCTTTCTATTTTAATATTTGGAACATCATCAATTCCAATTTCCTTCAAGAGTTTTTCCGAAGATTGTATGTGTTCTTTTAAATCATTGTCAGATAGTTTTTCTTTTATTTCTTTTAATTGATTTTCCTGATGTTTTAGAACAACATTTCTTTTTCCCTCTTCCTCTGTATACTTATACTTGCTCACGCAGTTTCTCCTAAATCCTTCTTCAAATCTTTAATTGCCTGCTGTAGTAATACATTTAGGCTTTGTAAATAATCAATTCTTTCCTTCGTTGCATCTACTTCTTTATCTAATGCTTCAATTATGGCTTGATGTTTTTCAAGAGCTACTTCATACAAACGTTCTTTTTCTTGTTTTAATTGTTTATTCTTTAAGTGAGCAGCTACTCCTACACCACCTGCAGCTAATAATGCAACTGGGGCAGCTAGCACGAATACACCTGCAACCATTCCACCACCAACTAAAGCTCCTGCTGTCGCCAAGCCCGAGGTTATACCTGCAGCTGATAAGCCAACTGTTCCTAGCCCATATAAAGCAGCAAATGATCCTACCCCTCCTATACCGGCGCCCAAAGCTCCTGTTAGTACCTCTGGAATTGCACTTTCTCTTATAGTCCTAGTCTGATCCTCTGTTGCTTCTGCCGCCTCATTAATTACATTAACTACTTGCTGTAGTGATTCTACATTTTGAAACACCATATTCTTTTTCTTCTTTACATATTCTCCCATTTATTATACCTCCATTATTGTTCTTTTTTCCCTTTGTATACTACCGGTTTGCCATCAGCATTTAATCTTGGACAAATACCTCCCTCATCTGAGTCAACAACAAAATACTCTACTCCAGTTTCAACATCATAGGCTAAACTAACATCGGGTGCAAATAAATTATCAATGACTCTCTCTTCAAGAATTAACATATAACGTTTCATTTTTTATTCTCCTTTTTTTCTATTTCCTTTTTCTTTTTATTTTTAAGCATGGATGATGTCCATGCTGCTAGAGTTCCTACAGCCGCAACTGCGCCACCAACTACAGGAGTGACTATAGCAGCACTCGCAACACTAGCCAACAAAACCGACATGGTTTTTACCGCAGCACTTTTGTCTCCGGTCATCATAGAGTTAGAAACAACTTTAGCACTATCCAGTATCCTTTCCTTATCTTCTGGATCAACTTTAGAATCATCATTTAGTATTAAGCCTAAAATAGTTTGAAGATTTTTCTTCTCTTCATCTTTTCTATTTTCTAGTTCTGCTTCAAACACGGCTCTAATAGCAATGTATTGAATCATTGTCATTTTGACTCCACCATTCTCCGGACCTTTTTCTAGGTTAAGAACACTTTGTTTACTGATTCCAAGCCTATCTCCAAGTTGCTCTGCTGTCCAACCATATAGTTTTCTTAATAGCTCAAGATTATCTTGTAAATCTATAATCTGCTTTTCATTAGTAGTCATTTTCTTTACCTCCTGACGAGATTATAACATATATTTGACTATAGGTCAAGATTTGGACTATAAAATAATATTTGGACTTTTATGGCAAATATAGCTTAATGTTACCATTGTGGGAAAAGAAAAAAGCGCCTACTTACGCGGGCGCTAGAGAATTCTCTATGTATGGTTACTATTTATCTTTATTCTAAAATCAATTATTCTTCCACCTTCAACAAATCTGACACACTCTCCGCTACAGCAAATACATTCATAGCCTCTATTAAATCAGAAATTGTTTTAAAACATACCTCTATATCATATTCATCATTTTCCTCAAATGGAATCTCCATGTTTAACTTTGGAACTATAACACGTAAAGATCCAGCCATACCTGTAACGGTCGCTGCAACATTAACAATTTCATTTTTTCTAAGCCAGTCTGCTACCACTTCAAGTTTATCTAGGTGTTCTTTAGCTTTATTAAATGTAAGATCCACTCGTCCCTCACCTATCTTATGCAACAGATATACACTTCCAAATCTTGTATTATAATGAGCCCAATATCCATTCGCATCTCTCTTCGTAGTCAAATCTAACTCAGGATAGTTTTCCTCTTGATAATCTTTGTATTTTCTATAAAAGCGATTTGCTTTTTCATTGATTTCTACCTTAGGAGGTTTCTTCGCCTTTGTGATTGCTTGAGATATCTGCTGGTAATAAACTGAGTACTGTGGTTCTGTTTGATCCTTGAAGTATTCTTTTATTTCTTCATACATAACTGCATAAGGATATTTTTTAGCCTCATCATTATTCTTGTAATATTTTTCAGGACAAACTATGAAACTGTAAAAATCATCATAGTCCTTATTCTTGATGCCCTTCTCGCCTCTTTTAATGTATCTCTCTGGCTGCTTAGGCATAGCTATTGCATCAATCTTATCTTCTATAAGAAGGCCATATTTCTTTCCTTCAGACTTGATAACTACTGTAATATCCGATTCTCCGTCCTTATCAGACTTCGACAAATAAACTTCCATAACGTCAAAATCGGTTTTAGGGAAGTCTGTTTTATCAAGGAACAGTTTTAAAAAGCCTTTATCCGTACTAATGGCATTTAAAAACATCATATCCATATCTCGTTCAGATACAGTTCCAAAATCAAATTTCATATAGTCTCCTTAATCTATCCCGTACTATCTACTGTTATCACTATATCATATGTGGAGATTTTTTTATATGGGACTTTGAAAGTACCATATGGGGAAAAGTGTCGTATTGTATGTGATGCGACGGAGACAAGGTGTATGTAGGGATGGATGCAGGGTGTCGAGGATTAATTGGGCATGGGAAGAAGCGAGGGAAAGAAAAAGAAGTAAGTTTTGCTTACTTCTTTTTTTAGCATTCTTTATTCAAATAAGCACGGAACTCCTGATTGTTAACTACAGTTCCTATATTGTTCTTAGCGGAAACATTTTTTAATATTTCAACAAATCTCTTTGAACCAATTATTTTTTGCACTTTTTCATTATTAGATAATTCTTTTAATTGAAAGTCACCTGAATTAATTGCATCTAGCATTGCTCTATCTTTAAGTATTTCTTGATATAAATGAAAATTTAAGTCTATAAGCTTTTTATTCCATTTCTCAATAAAATCCTTTGTATAGTTTATACAGTAAATAGATTGTTCATCAACAGTCATGGCTCCACTAAACTGTTCCCACTTGCTAATAATAATTCTAAAAAGTTTAGAGCCCAATGTATCATCAAAACTGTTGGCCTCACTTAAACTAGTTAAATTATAAGTTTCATTTCTATAGTATATATTTAAAATAAATAATGCTGCCAATGCATTAATACAATTCCAAATATTTCCTTTCTCATAATTCTTGACCCTATTATGTTTTACCGCCTGATACCCTTGTTTCCATTTTGATCCACTTGATCCTCTTTTATTAGCTTTATACAAAGGAGTAATAAGCTTATTCTCTTCTCCAAATGCAATACCATAACCATCAATCAATACCGCTTTTTTCCCAAGATTCCATTTTTCTTCCAAATACTGTAGGCAAACCGTATCAAAATACATATCTTCTTCATGCTCAGTAGGTTTTCCACCATTTGTCAAATATAATTCTTTTGAAATAGCTTCTATTTCGACTGAAATCCTAATAAGCAATTCCAATAGTTTGTCCGAATACACTTTCATCTGATTATCATCAAATCTAATTTCTGAAGTTAATGCAACCATTTCATTTTCAAGTCTTTTATATGTTGGCCAAAACAAGTTCATTTCTAACGCCTTTTCCTTTTACTATTCTAATGTTTTTTATGCATATCCAATCTTATATGCTTTTATTACTCCACCAATTTCTTGCATTATTAACACAAATATAATATGCCCATAATAGAACAGCCGAAACTTGATCTATGTTATTAGCTTCATTAACTGCGTGTTTTAATACTTCTTTATCTTTATTTGATATATTCTTACTATTATCAATTGTCCACTTGGTTATTTCTTTTACTTGATATTCTGTCATCTCTTCTCCTTTAGATTCTATGTCATCGTTAAACTATTCCAATAACAGCTATCCAACCTGGTTAACCTTAAATTTACCTCTACTATCACCATTTACTACAGTTTTCCGAACTATAATAGATTAATTATTATAACTCTAAATTATTATTTTTCAACAAAAAATTGTAATAATCCCAAGCAAAAAGCGCCTGTGGCAAAACGGGCGCTTGGATTTAGATGTTTGATCATTAAACAAAACTATTCTCTAATGTCTATTGCATCTGAAAAATTCAGTATTCCGTCTACAAATTCTATTATATTATTGTTTTTATTTTTCAATTCATAATCGTAAATTGATGCAACTATAAATTGATGTTCCGAATAATCTCTCCGTAGAATATTAATCATTTTCTTTACCGTACTATGCTCTACTTCTCTTCCTGAAGGAGAATCTAGTACAATCGGAAGTACTATTCCTGTCTTTTCTTTAATAAGTTTAATATATGCCAATCTAAAAGAAAATACTATTTTATGAAGAATTGCCCCTGATAGTGATTTTAAGTCGCTTGTGAAAATATAATCTCTTCTTGGTGATACATATTCTTCATTTACACCTAGCTCTTTTGCATATTTACTGATGCAATCATGCAATTCTTGTACAACACTATTGTTTGTAATTGTTTTTTTATTAATAACACTCTTAAGTTTTCTGCGTTGTTTTTCTAAATCTTTAATAATACTATTAGTTGCTATAGGATTAACTTTTATCTTTTTAATATTGGAATCAAATGCCTCTATAGCTGTTTCGACCTTAAATAAATATCTGTTATTGTTTTTCTTTTCTTCTAGTTTAGAAATTTTCTTATCAATTCTTTCTAAGTCCATTGCTAGAATTTTTTTCCTTCCAGCAAGAAATTCACGATTATCATCAAAATCCAAAAGAGTATCCTTTGTTACTGGTATTACCTCGCCCGAGCTCGATTTAACAACAAGTTTGAAATCAGAAATATAATCAACTAATATTTTATTTTTTCTTTGGATATCACTTATTTGTCGAATCTCTTTTTGTACAGGTTCGCGTTCACTCTTTAACATTTCAATATCAATTTCAATTTTCTCATCAGGTGTATCATATTCAACATCATCTCCTTCTTCAAACAACCTTTCTTGGTAATCACTAACCGACATCATATATCTATATTTTTTCAACGATTCTTCGACTATTTTTAATCGTTTTAATTCTTCATCACAGTTTCTTCCATCCAATCCTCGTACTAACTCTTCAATGTTAAAGTGAACATCACCAATAACGATACCTCTATTTAGTAACGTCCATCCTTTCTCTTGATCAACATAAAATGCTCCTAGCAAGTTGTTTACAATTTCTCTATTTTTGCAACCTGTTATATGCATCATCATCTCATAGAAATCTACTGGCAAAGAGTACTCAACCTGTTCTTTACCATCATCTACAGATATATATGAATCTCGTCTATAAATCCGATACTGCTTATTAGCTTTTTCAATTGTTAACCAGAATTCCATTTTTTTGAAATTTATTCCTCTTGTATTCGGAATAGGATATCCCAAGGAATAAATGATTGCTCGCAAAAAAGTTGTTTTCCCTGCACTATTTTTTTTACTATAAATCAGATTTGCAATTTCAGAAAATTTGAATGTCTTCTTTAAGAGACCTTCTTTTAATGTCAATTCTATAAACTTCATATATCAAAACCTCATTAATTATCCAGTAAATTAGCACCTTTTTTTATTCGTTTTATATCTTTTCTACGCTTGAGAATTTTATAAAGAATAATTTTAACAATGGATTCTTTGATTTCCTCATCAGACTCAATTTCCTTTACTATATCTAAATAATTTTCCCACTGCTCTTTAACAAAAACCTTTATTTTATCCTTTTTCTCAATATAATCTGTCAAAACCCGTGAAACCATCTCATATCGCATTGTATTATGATTTATTATATCTTTATACTTTTGTTCAATCTCCTCAATATCTTCCTCATCAAAATCGTTTTCATAATCCTTTGCTACAGTGCTTTCTACCACAATAACTATAAGTGGCCATATCATTTTTTCCTTTGAGATAGAAATACTAGTATTACTCTGTGTGGCGTTATGAAAAAAATCATTTTGCCAAATATTCATTATTTTTGTATTATTGACTTCTGCCTTTATTTCTATTTCTTCTAAAAATTCATTAATATATGACTTTATTTCCTTATAGCGATTCTTTAAATCATCACCATAAAACGGAATTACGCGAATATCCATCTTATTAACATCTAAATCCGAATAATTCTTTTTCTTAATAATATCTTTTATCTTATTCCGCGCAAAAATAGGTAGTTCGTTAAAATATAAATGTGTCCTCCCAATAAAATAAGGAATTGTTTCTTTATTGTTAAATGGATTATACGAGTTTGTCACATAGGTAAATAATCTTCCATCACCTTTTTTTGAAGCAGCGCTCAATGTTTCTAATGCCTTTGTAAGCTTCCCAATAACATTTGAGGTATCCTCTGGTTTTTCAACCGCTTTTACTTGCGCATATATTTTTGTTTTGTCTTCAAATGTTATTTCGATATCCTCATCTACTCCCTCAACTCTAACTTTTTTTGCATCTTTAATATTCTCCAACATAAGTAAAATTGCAGAATTAACTTGAAAATCCCATCCAAATGCTGATGCTGACGCATTGCTTTTACTCATTACCAGTTTTTCCTTTCTATTTGATCAATCCTTGCATTAATCAATGTCTTTATTTCCTCAAATCCACCAACAACTTCCCTTTATACTCAAAGTACGCCGGTCCCTGAACGCCATACTTCTTTTTCAACAATAACTGAGCAACCCTAGACAATGAAGTAACTTCACCTTTATACTCAACATGTCTGTCATCTACCACTTCTACTTCAATAGATTTATCTCTGGCGAATTGTAGCTTGGATCCTACAGGTATATCACATTCGCTAAACTTTAATGGTCCCTGTCTATCTTCACTTGCTTTCTTTTCATCCTTTGATTGCTGACTTGTAGGAGCTACTTTCTTGAGTTTTCTTTCTGTGCCACTTATCTTAGCAATACTTTCAAGCAATGAGTATGCATCTTCTCTAGACATTGCATAGAATTCTCTTACTCTCTTTTTACCATCAACTTCATCTATTGTTCTTAAATCTGGATTTAGTTGATCTATTAGTTTATGAAGTCCTTTGTCGGTTAGTTTTTTGCTTACCTCATATGTGGCATAAAGTCTAAATGCAAACGGCACCGCCGAACTTGCATTTAGTGTTTTTAATCTTGTTTCTACATTCTTAGCATATCCTAGTTTTACATACTGAGGAAATGCTGGATTAGTTAATATATAGATGTATCCTTTTTCTTTTGACATAGTTTTATACCTTTCACTCTTTTCTATACAATACAATACCTATAACTATTCTATAACAACAAATACCTTTAGTAAATGTTACAAAATATTTATTTCTCTCAAACAGAACCATCTCTTGGGAACAGCGTAAGCTGGGAGATGTGGCGGAAATTACGATGGGACAATCACCAGATGGTTCTACATATAGTGATACTCCAAGCGATTATATCCTTGTACAAGGTAATGCGGATTTGAAGAACGGATGGGTCACACCAAGAATATGGACTACACAGAAAACAAAGACTGCCGAAGCTGGATATTTAATCATGAGTGTTCGTGCTCCAGCTGGAGCAATTGGGAAAACCGCTTATGATGTTGTGCTTGGACGAGGTGTCGCAGGAATCAAAGGAAATGAATTCCTATATCAAACGCTTGTGAAAATGGATAGCGAAGGTTACTGGAAAAGACAAGCAGCGGGTTCAACATTTGAATCGATTAACTCAGATGTAGTTAATAACGCATTTATTTCCGTACCACAAGATGTAGTGGAACAGGAAAGAATCGGGGAGTTCTTTACCAGTTTTGACAACCTTATCACCCTTCATCGGTAATAGTACATTGAATGTGATTATACTGAGTCATACTTTCTTGGGAACAGCGTAAGTTGATGGAGATTGCAGATAAGGCTGTCGATAATCGAGGAAAAACACCACCGATTTCAGATGAAGGAACACACCCGTTGATAGAGGTCGCATGTCTTGGAAGTGGATCACCAGATTATTCAAAAGTTACAAAACAGCTTGATGATAGCACATTCGAAACAGCATTAAGAGATTATATAAAAAAAGGTGATATTCTGTTTTCAACTGTAGGAAGCATTGGTTTAGTTAGCCTGATGGATTCAACTGAAAATGCAGCTATAGCGCAGAATATCGTCTCATTCAGAGCTAAGGAAAAATATGATTCAAAATTCCTTTATGCAATGTTTTCAAATGAAGGAAATCAACACAAAGCACAGAGGATAGTTATGGGAGCCGTGCAACCCAGTATTAAGGTTTCACAGCTTGTTGATATTGAATATTTTGTAACACAGAACTTTGAAGAGCAGAAAAAAATAGGAGAATACTTTATAAAACTTGACAACATTATCACCCTTCATCAGTTTTTGTAAATAATAAAGAATTTAATATAAATTAGGAGATAAAAATGAACGGATTTGACAAAGAAAAGGATTTTGAAAAAGCACTTATAACTGTACTCCAGAATAATGGATGGGAAAAAGAAGTAATAAAAAATCCTACAGAAAAAGATTTAATAAAAAATTGGGCAAATATTCTGTTTGAAAACAATAGAGAAATAGACAGATTGAATGAATGCCCATTAATTCAGGAGGAGATGGACGAATTAATTGAACAGATTAAAGAACTCAGAACTCCTTTGGCTTTGAATGGTTTTATTAATGGCAAAACTGTTTCAATTACTAGAAAGAATCCCGATGATAAACTTCATTATGGAAAGGAAGTAAGTTTAAAGATATATGATCGAATGGAAATAGCTGCTGGCCAAAGTAGATATCAAATAGTGGAGCAACCGGTATTCTCCCGAAGTGATAGTGTTCTTCAAGATAGAAGAGGGGATATAATGCTATTGATCAATGGAATGCCGCTTTTCCACATAGAACTTAAAAAAACAGGAGTCCCAGTAGTAGAAGCTGCAAATCAAATCCAAAAGTATGCACATGAAGGAGTTTTTACAGGATTATTTTCATTAGTGCAAGTATTTGTGGCTATGAATCCAGAGGAGACTCTCTACTTTGCCAATCCAGGACCAGATGGAATATTTAATCCAGATTTTTATTTTCATTGGGCTGATTTCAATAATGAGCCAATAAATGGCTGGAAAGAAATAGCCTCGACATTATTATCAATCCCGATGGCTCACCAATTAGTAGGTTTTTATACAGTAGCTGATGATGCAGATGGTGATTTGAAAGTAATGCGAAGCTATCAGTATTATGCGGCAAACAAAATTTCTGATAGAGTGTCAAAGAATAATTGGAAAGAAGGTAATCAACGTGGTGGTTATGTTTGGCATACAACTGGTTCTGGAAAAACAATGACATCATTTAAATCAGCACAATTGATTGCTAATTCCAAAGATGCTGATAAAGTTGTGTTCTTGATGGACAGGATAGAACTAGGAACCCAATCGCTAAAAGAATATAGAGCGTTTGCTGATAATGTAGATGATGTTCAGGAAACAGAAGATACAATTGTTTTAATTGGTAAATTGAAAAGCAAGGATCCGAAAGATACATTGATTGTTTCTTCTATACAAAAAATGAGTAATATTAAAAAAGATGCAGCAATAAAAATGCGTGCAAAAGATTTAGAAGATATGCAATCAAAAAGATTGGTGTTTATTATTGATGAATGTCATAGGTCAACTTTCGGAGAAATGTTGAGTACTATAAAAGAGTCATTTCCAAATGCTTTGTTCTTTGGTTTTACTGGAACCCCCGTATTTGATGAAAATGGGAAAGTTATGAGTACAACAGCAGAT
This sequence comes from uncultured Lachnospiraceae bacterium, assembly GCA_902793045.1. GTDB lineage: Bacteria > Bacillota > Clostridia > Lachnospirales > Lachnospiraceae > Eubacterium_G. The sequence continues at coordinate 18,690 of CADBBS010000004.1, read as the reverse complement.
GTATTTGGAGATGAATTACACAGATATAGTATAGCTGATGGGATAAGAGATAAGAATGTACTTGGTTTTAATCCTTCTATGGTAATGGTTTATAAAGATCAAGATTTAAGAACGGAAGTGGCTCTTTATAAATCAAAAGCTTCAAGTGTTGAAGAAGCATTAAATGACTCATCAAAAAGTGAAATCTACTATCATTATATGAATGAAAACGAAGTTCCAATGGCAGATAAAAAGGATGAAAGTGGTAGAACAATAAAGGGAATAGAAAGTTATATTCCAATGGAACAGTACGAAACAGAGAAATATAAAAAAGCTGTTGTGGATGATATTGTTAATAATTGGCCTACTATGAGTAGAAATAATAAATTTCACAGCTTGTTTGCAACAAATAGTATTCCAGAGGCAATTCAATATTACAAAATAATCCGTGAAAAAAAGCCAGAATTGAAAGTCACTTGTTTATTTGATCCGTCTATAGATAATGTTGGTGGACAAAAGTCATTAGACAAGGAAGACGGTTTGAAAGAGATACTAGAAGATTACAATTCTCTTTATGGCAAGGAGTATGATATTGGAAAATATGCTGCATTTAAAAAAGATGTATCATCAAGATTGGCTCATAAAAAACCATATGAAAGACTTAAAGCGGAAGAACAGATGGATTTATTGATTGTAGTAAATCAAATGCTGACAGGATTCGACTCAAAATGGATTAACACTTTGTATTTAGATAAGATCTTAGTTTATCAGAATCTAATTCAAGCTTTTTCCAGAACTAATAGACTGTTCAATATAAATGAAAAGCCATTTGGCTCAATTAAGTATTATCGAAAACCTCATACAATGAGCGTGAATATAGAGGAAGCGGTCAAATTGTATTCTGGAGAGAAACCTGCAGGACTATTTGCAGATCATCTTGATAAAAATATTGAGCATATGAATTTAGCATATAAAGACATGATCGATGTTTTTAAGAGTTCGGGAATAGACAATTTGGATCATCTCCCAGAGGATATTTCATCGAAAGCTAAATTTGCCAAGTTGTTTAGAGAGTTTTCGACTTATTATCAAGCAGCTCAGATTCAGGGTTTTAATTGGGAAAAAGAAATATGTATAAATGAAGAAGGTTTTAATAAAACCATTGATGTGGTTCCGACTGAAGAAGAATATAATATTTTATTACAGCGTTATAAGGAACTAAGAAATCCAAATTTAGATAAAAGGGAGACAGAAGATGTGACGTTTGCCATTGATCCGTATCTAGTTGAAATTAATACAGGTGTTATTGATTATAAATATATGAATACACGTTTTGAAAAATGGTTGAAAGCTATTAATCAAACAGACATTTCGGATGAAGAATTGGAATCAACGTTAGAACAACTGCATAATTCGTTTGCATTTTTGTCTCAAGATGATCAGAAAATGGCTAATTTATTTATACATGATGTTCAAACAGGTGATGTTGAATTGGTAGAGGGGAAATCTTTCCAAGATTATATATATGAATATGCAAACCAAACTAAGCAAAGCCAAATTGAAAGGGTAGTAGCATATTTAGGATTAGATAAGAAACTATTACAGGAAATAATGGATGCAAATGTTTCAAGAGACAATATTAATGAATATGGTAGGTTTGACGCATTAAAGGCATCGGTTGTAAAGGAAGATGCAAAGGCGTACTTTTCCTCGCTAGAAGGAGAAGATTTACCGATGTTTAAAGTGAATAATAAGGTTAATTCATTCTTGATGGATTTCATTTTATCGGGAGGAAAGACAATAGAAGAAACAGAAGAATAAATAGTTGGAAATAATAATATAGATTATAATTGCTCTTCATCAGCGTAGAAACAAAAAGGAGGTTGTATTATGCTTGATGAAATTAAAGCGACAGATTTAGTGATTAATTATTATGATCAATGGATAAGCGTTTACAAAGAGGGAGCAATTAAGGATGTCACTTTGGCCAAGTACAGAGTTTCGTTAAATTGGTTAGAAAAGTTAATTCCCAATTTAAAATTATGTGAAATGTCAAGAATTAATTATCAACAGTTAATAAATGACTATGCCGTGTATCACGAAAGACAAACGACGATGGACTTTCATCATCAATTAAAAGGAGCAATATTAGATGCTGTTGATGAAGGATTGATTCAAAGGGATCCAACAAGAAAAGTTATTATTAAGGGTAAAACTCCTCGTAGCAAAAAGATAAAGTTTTTAAATCAGTTTGAATTACATGAGTTACTTAATAGTTTGAATTTAGGACAAGAAGTAAATTGGGATTATTTTATTCTATTAGTTGCAAAAACAGGATTACGTTTTTCAGAGGCATTGGCATTGACTCCAGGCGATTTCGATTTTGCTCACCAGACGCTTTCGATAAGTAAAACGTGGGATTATAAATCTGGTGGAGGTTTTGCATTGACAAAAAACAAATCATCTGTAAGGAAAATACAAATTGATTGGCAGACGGTTATGCAGTTCGCAGCATTAACTAAAGATTTAAATGAAAATGAACCAATATTTGTGAAGAAAATAAATGGTGTATACCAAAAATTATATAATTCCACAATAAACTGTATTCTTGAAAGATACTGTAAAAAAATAAATATTCCTATAATATCAGTACATGGGTTAAGACATACGCATGCGTCGATATTGTTATATGCAGGAGTGTCAATAGGAAGTGTGGCAAGAAGACTAGGGCACGCTAGTATGACAACCACTCAAAAAACTTACTTACACATAATTCAAGAACTTGAGAATCAGGATATCGATTTGGTTATGAGATCTTTATCTAACTTGAATTAACAATAACGCTGATGAAGGGTGATAAGGTTGTCAAGATTTTTCAAATATGCTGAAATCTTTCTTTGTTCTTCTTTGGATGAAGGCATTTTGATAGTTACCTCGTCAAAAAATGCCTTTGTATCTACATTCAAAAGTCCATGATTCCTAGCACCTTCAGCACAAATTAATGTTATGTCTGAGTACCAATTAAGTGTATCAAAGAAACACTCCATGTAATCTGATTCTATGTCATCAGTTATGATTCCAAAACAAATATACAATGTAGATAAACAGCCTTGTTCATAGGCATTGAGACGTTTTATAGAACCATAATTATAACCATTTGAATAGCTCTTATTGTATGCAAATTCTCCATTTTTCAAGAGATAATAATTCGATAAATCCTGAGCCGCTACAACATTGTTAAAGAAGTCACGTTGATCAATCAAACCATACTGTGATGCTATGGTTAGTGGCAAATCAGATTCACCATTTTTATTCTTTCTTGTGATTCTTCCACACAACTTACCAAGCTTACGCTGTTCCCAAGAAAGTATGACTCAGTATAATCACATTCAATGTACTATTACCGATGAAGGGTGATAATGTTATCAAGATTCCTGAAAGAGCCTCCAATTTTCTTTTGTTCGTCATACGATGGATACATTTCCTCAAAATCCATAACATCAGAAACCGAAAGGTTTGTTTGCTTAGCACCATCATCAAAAGAAAGAAAGTATCTATTTCTGTTCATTAGTACATATAGAAAATAAGGATAAATTTCATCTAAAGGTGTTATACCTGCGATACGTTGATTAAGCGTATATTTATCGGATTTATCTACTAAAAATGTTCTTGCCAAAGCCCTTCCATTTGGTACGTCACTTAATACAAATGCTATCTCATCCTTCATTAATGGCTCTATTTGTGCATTAGAATACTTCATAACTTCGCCATCAGTAGAAACAAATTTAGAATTAACAACTATATACTTTCCTTTATCATCAATATCGCTTTCATGGGCTTTCCCATTTCGATATTTAGCAACATCCGCCAACTTACGCTGTTCCCAAAATGGAATATCCCCATCGTCAGAGGTCTCATCCTTAAATATACGTTTACACATAGAAATAGATCCTACATCTCCAAACTTGCGCTGTTCCCAATCATCAGTAAAACCCTTAAAGCGAATTCTAGGGGCTTTTTCACCATTTTTAGGAAACATATTTTCCAACATAGATTTTTTTAGTTCTTCTAACTTTTTGTGCTTTCGTTGATGAAGGGTGATAAGGTTGTCAAGTTGTCCGAAATAATCTCCGAGTTTTTCTTGTTCTGGGAGTGAAGGCATCATAAATCTAGTTTTAAGAAAATTGTCATTATACAATCTTTTAATTGTGCTACCTTCAATTCCATTCCATTTTACAGTCGGATACAATACCTTCAAAAACTTATTACTTATGGATTTATCATGCTTCAGCCATACAATATTTGAATCCTGAAAATAGGCTTCTTCCCCGTTATATTCAACAATTCTTCCAATTGTCCCTGATGCAGATAGCAGAATATCTCCCTCATCTGGATAAGAAAACTTACTCTTATATTCTTCAAATAATTCCCTACTTATAAATGGAATATCCCCATCGTCAGAGGTCTCATCCTTAAATATACGTTTACACATAGAAATAGATCCTACATCTCCAAACTTGCGCTGTTCCCAATCATCATTATATCCATTAAATCTCAAGGAAGGTTTTTTTCTTTCTAGCATATTATTCACCTCCCAATATCTTACTTAACTCAGCAATACCAGCCATATCGCTTTCGTCACCTGATAAATCTGACAACATATCTACTAATTCCTTTTCTACTTTATCTATCTCATTCTCAATGTTTTCAAAAGTATCACTATATTTTTGCACTAAAGAATCAACCCTTGACTTTAGCTTCGTAATTGTTTCAATAGATAATCCTCTAATACCTTCGACAATCGGTACTATCCATTTTATTTTTAACAATTCCTTTGTTTTTTCATCGGATAGTTTTTCTATGGCTTCCTTTGTCTTTAAGTGTAATTTTTCCTCTCCTTTTTTTATTTGAGTCTTTAGTGATTTTTCCCTTGAATGCAAGCTATCAACTCTTTTAAGTATGCTTAATACATTCTCATATTGGTCAGCCTCTTCTCCTCCAAAACTCTTTATTACATTTTTAATATTATTAAATACAAACTCATCATTATTTTCATTTAAAGCATCAGACATTAATTCTTTATTATCATCTGTCAAATCACTAATAATTGTTTCATAATCCAAGGATATAGATGATAACTCATTTTTGTTTTGTTCAATTTTCTCTAATTCATCTTTTAATACAGTTTTTTGAACAAGACTAAATGGTAATATATGTCCTTTCCATCCGTCTTGTACTTCAGTATCTTTTCCTTTCTTTTTCTTGATAACCATATTAGGATCAACTTGTTTGATAGTTTCCATTCCTTCTGTTTGGATTAATTCCAAATCACCTGAAATGCCATCAAAATTGTTTTTAAACAATTCATAAGCATCATATTTGTCTACCAAGGGAATATTATCAAATCTTTTCAGTATATCATCCGAAAGAATGTTTTCCTCTTTGATTATGTCAATAATAGTTGCATTTTCAATTAATCGTTCTGATAACAATGCATTCAAATCCTCAAATGTTCTATCATAATTATTTAAAAAAACTTTCACATCCTTGTTTGTCTCAATTATTTTCTTTATATCATTACCCTTTAATCGAATATTCTTTTCGCCAAAACAAAACAAGTCTTCTCTTAATGATGGAAAAACTCTCCAATAATCATTTAACTCATTTATCTCTTTTTCTGGAATTCCACCGAGCATTGTTGAATAAATATCCCAGCTTTCTGCTTCATCTGAAGAATCAACATACCGAGGTATATTTAAATTATAATCGTTTTGTCGAATTTCTTCCTTTGAAACTTTTTTAGAATATTTATCAATAGTCAATCTATCTTTTACAGTATCTGTTATCTTTCTAATATCGCATGCTCTTAGCTTATTATTCTTACCCTCTTTAATAAAGCCTTTTGAAGCATCTATTATCAAAACATCTGAATTATCTCTCTTTTGTTTTAACACCATTACGATTGTAGGTATACCTGTTCCAAAAAATATGTTAGGAGGGAGACCTATAATGGCATCTATATTATTTTGCTCAACAAGATTTTTTCTTATTTCACCTTCTTCTCCCCCTCTAAATAGAACTCCATGAGGGAGAACTATTGTCATCATTCCGTTTGGCTTTAGATGGTATAAATCATGTAATAAAAAAGCATAGTCTGCTTTAGATTTCGGTGCAACCCCATACCTAGAATATCTCGGATCATTTTCTTTGTCCGATGGGTCCCATCTTTGAGAATATGGCGGATTACTTACTACTGCATCTACATACAACGGATCGTATGTTCCAGTAGGATCAGCATCATCAAAATATGGCCAATCTTCTTCTAACGTATCTCCATTTCTCGTCACGATATTGTCTGGAATAATTCCTCTCATAACTAAATTCATTCTGGTTAAATTGTATGTATTAGCTTTTAATTCTTGTGCATAATACTTTATACAATTTGGGTTGTCCATATATTTAGCAATTGCTCGTCCAATATTAATTAATAGAGAACCAGATCCTGATGTTGGATCATATATTTTAATTTCACTATTGTCTTTCAAGTGATTTGCTATAATATCCGACATAAGTAACGATACTTCATGTGGAGTATAAAACTCTCCGGCCTTTTTCCCAGCATTTGCTGCAAACATACTAATCAAATATTCATAAATAAATCCGAGAACATCATAATTTTGCTTATCGTTCATTGGAATCTCATTAATCAAATGGATTAAGTCACTAACAGCTTTTGTTTGAGATTTTGTATTCTCTCCCAACTTACTCAATCCCGTTTCTAATGTATTAAAAATACCATCAAATACTTTTTTATGGGAAGAAGAAATAAGCCTAGAAAATGAAGATAATGCCGTTCTAACATTATCTACATTAAAATCTGATCCCATATTTATCCAAGTTGAGAATAAGTCCTCATACGAAATAAAATACCCCAACTCCGTATGAGCATTACCAACTAGTTCCTCGTCACTCTCGTTGACATATTTTTTTATATCTTCCTCCTTGTAGTCATTATCGCGAAGCCATTTTTCTTCTTTTTCAGATAGATATTTATAAAAAATAAAGCCTAGAATGTAATCTTTATATTCACTCGCCTCTATTTTCGAACGCATTTTATTGGCTGATTCCCAAATTTTCGATGCTAATTGTTGTTTATTCATTTTTTATTGTTCCTCCAGTTATTTTATTTAATCCGAATCAATTAATACTCATTTCTAAAAATTATAACACATAAACGCTTATCATATCCATTATTTGGTAATACTTATTATTTGGTAATACTTATTATTTAGTATTCTTCTAATATTGTTATTAATCTTCATAACTATACCACCTCCTATTTTATTCCAACTCTTCCATTTGTTTAATCTTTATAATTGAGTTTTCTATGGGTTCACCTTGTGACTCATCTAATACTTTTTTGATATCATCATCTGATACTGTATTTCCATCAACTGGTGTAGAGTCTGGATCTTCGTAGAAGCCATCTACTAATGCTTTTCTTATATCATTTTTATCGAAGCCGTTGTAGACCAAGGCTCGTGTTATGTTTTCGAAATCTTTAATTATCTCTTTATAAGTTCCATCAATATTCACTTCGGAACCATAAAACTTTTTATCGATTTTAATCATTATGACACCACCTTTCTTCTTTTGATGGTTACATATTCTCACAGAAGGTGTCTTATAAATGGGACAGTTAATAATCCCTAGCTCAAACAAAAAACGCGATTCTTAACGAATCGCGTTTTTTTGAATGTTGAAATTACTTTATCCAAAATGGTTCTAAGTCACTGATTTTGGTTTTCTTATTTACTTTAATATATTTTTGTTTCTTTACCGCCTTATCCTTCACCTGTTCAAATTTAGTATCCCACATTTTCTCTATTTTACTTGGTTCATACTTGTCTCTATTCTTTTCCATAAACTCTTTTTCCAAGTCATTCGTGTAGTTTTGTATTGGCAATAGTTGTTTGTATATTTTCTTCTCATATTCCCAATACTCTTTTTCTGAACCAAATCCACTAATTACTTTTACAATATCTTCTTTATTCTCAGCTGTTTCACTTAGTCTTTTTAGTTTTTTTATGTAGTCATCTACTTCTTTCTCCGTTACATCGTAACCCTTCTTTATAGCTTCAGCGTATAGAGCATTTTCTTCTTCCACATATGCTACCGCTTTTTCTTCTGACTCTTTGCTACCAAATCCTTTGTTTTCATAAAAATCTTTCGCAGCATCTATCTGTTCTTCTGTAATAATAACATCTTGCCCTATTTCTTTTATTTCATTTAGTTTGGCTTTTTCTGTGGAGTAAATACCTTTTTTAGCTAACTTGAAATCACCATATTTATTTATCTTTTCTTTCTTGCTGCTATGTGTTTTTGCACTTTTTCCTAAATCTTTAAATATATCTTTTTGGAATGCATTAATACACAATAATGATAATGCCACCACAATTATTATTACTTCAACAAGAATCAACGTCTTCCTTTTCATTGGTTGCCTCTCTAATGTCTATCATAAATGCATAATATTCTTTAATCTTAAGCCTTTAAATATTACTTCTTCTTTAATAGTTTATAAATCAAATATATTAACCCGATATTAAATGCAATACAAACTGTTACATATACAACTATCATCCACATGTTACCGCCCATTCTTATTCTCCTCCTTCACAAAACCACTTCTAACTTTATCAAAGAATGATCTAAAATATTTTTTTATTAGCCATATAAACAATACCGCTATTAAATATCCGAAATAATTCAGTATTACATCATCAATATCAACTGCATGACATGGATATGCCGTAATTACATTAATCACTAATTGAATTAATTCTATAAGACAACTTGCTACCAAACCACACAGTACTATAAAAGCTTTATTTGTTTTGTTCATTAACCACACAATAATGAACGCTAATGGCATAAGGAGTAATACATTACCGACAACTTGTATTATTGTTGCAAAACATACTATCTCCATAGTATCGTGTATACCTTTAAGTGGAATATATTGAATTCCATATACATTAAAGTCCTTAACACCCGCTATAAGATCCTTGTAAACCTTTTTATCAAGTATATAAATAGGCATAATCACAACTTTTGTCATGATAATTACATAGAGTTCAACAAACATATAGAATAAACTTTTATATGTTTTTGTTTTTCTACATATCAATAATGTAACTAAAACTAATGATATATATACTATTAACAATAGTATGAAACTAAAATCTATAATAAACATTTCTTAATCCCCAATAAATGATACATTACTCTCTATGTTATGGTTCTACTGAAGCAAGAAAACTAACAATTCTTTCGTTTGTTATAACACCTTTTGCCAACCTCAAGAATATTATTAAAATCCCAAAACCAATTAATGCTCCGGATGTATTACATATTAAATCATTAATATCTACAATTCTGAAGTTGAAGCCGACATATGTTCTAACCAACAATTGTGTTATTTCCAAAAACAAACTAAACAGTAAACCTATAATTAAAGTCTTAATCCAATTACTCTTACTGATAAACCCTTGTAAAAACCCGATTGGAATAAACATGATAACATTTAGCAATGATGTTTTATTAAAAAAATCCTTAAAAGGGATTAAATTTATGTCTCTTCCCAACTGAATACTACCCAGTTCTTTTTCCATATCAGGATTATTAATATAAATATCAAATTGCGTTTCTTTCACTAAAAAAATAAAATATAAATACAAAATAGTAAATGCAATAATATTAAGCAAATTCAGTTTAAATTTATACTTCATCAAACAGATTATAAAAATATATATCAAAAAGAATATAAGTATAAATCTATAGTCAAATTCAATTATGTATTTCATGTTCCACTCCAGTTTTATTTATTCTTTAGTTTTCCTGAGGGAGACAGCTTAGTTAAGAATACTCTTCTTACCTTATCATATGATTTTCGGTTATATTTTTTAACCAGCCATATAATCAATACTGCTATTAGATAACCAGTGTAATTCAGTATTACATCATCAATATCAACTGCGTGACATGGATAAGATGTAATTACATTAATAATTAATTGAATTAATTCTATAAGGCAAGTTACTACTAAACCACACAATGCTATAAATACTTTATTTGTTTTGTTCATTAACCATGCAATAGTGAAAGCTAGTGGCATAAGAAGTAATATATTACCTACAATTTGGATTAGGCCATACAATGAAAAATCGGTAATATTATCAATAAGTGTTCTAAATGGCATTATCTGTATTCTATAAAGGTATTTCTCATTTACATGTTCTAACATGTCTTTTTTTGCATGACTATTCAATATAAATATTGGTAAAACTACAACTTTGCTTAATACCAAACAATAAATTTCTAGTAATGCATAAAATTTTATTGTATAACTGCTCTTTTTAAATCTTAATGTGACCATCGTTAGCGAAAATATAAAGGCAAAAACGATTAAATAAAACAGTAAATTAAAATCTAAGATTACCATTATTCACTCCTTAGTCCCATTTGATATTTACATAACCAGTCCATTTTTTACCAGTATAGTTTCTTAAATATACCTTTCGTTTGCTTGATGATTTAAATGTCTTTGTTCCTCCTTTTGTAGATGACACAAATTTTTGAGGACCATCCCAAACTCCAAAAATATTTTTATTTGCCCAAATTATTCCCATGTCTTGTCCTTTAGTTCCGATTTTGGGTGAAACTGTTACGCTACATTTTGATTTTGGCTTAATCCATATTTTTGATAAAACACCATGATTCATATCATAAGTAGAACTATAACTACCTGCCTTTGCTAATACAAGTGTGCTCCACATGGACATCATTGCAATTACAACAATAAAAACTCTTCTTACATTTTTCATATCACTACCTCTTTCTCAGTTTTTATTACAAGTGTTTCATAATCACTTATAATGTTACTATAAACTTGGGGGTATCCCCCAGGTCAATACTTTTTCTGAATAATTATACAACATTGGGCGTTCATAAACGTAACAGTAACTTCTCTCTACTTGGCCATACAAAAGCCGACCACTGTTAAGCATGAGCCACGCTACACCCCTCAAAGATTGCTTACGCAATCTTTTTCGTGGAGAGCGTCGCCGCATGTCTTTGCAAATAGAAAGAAACCGGGAAAAGTAAAACTCTTCCCGGTTTCTTTCTATTCACAAAGCCGCGTGGCTCATGCTTAACCAATCTGTTCTGCTACTTCAGCTGCGAAGTCTTCTTCTTTCTTCTCTAGGCCTTCGCCTGTTTCGAATCTGATGAATTTCTTCACCTTGATGTCTTCGCCAATCTCGTTTGAAACTTGCTCTAAGTACTTAGCTACGCTTTGCTTTCCATCTTCAGCCTTTACATATACCTGTTCCATTAAGCAGATTTCTTTGAATTCTTTATTAAGTCTTCCCATGATCATGCCGTTGATTACCTTCTCTGGTTTCTGGCTTTCTACTGGGTCGTTTTTGATCTGCTCTAGTAAGATTGCTTTTTCGTGCTCTTTGTAGTCGTCGTCTATGTCATCTGAGCTTAAGAATTTTGCATTTAGAGCAGCTACCTGCATTGCTACATTCTTTAAAGCTTCTTCTGCGGCGTCGTTCTTTGGAGCGTCAGCTTCCACTAATACACCAATTTTTCCGCCTGCGTGGATGTATGATACGATTACACCATCTGATTCTAGTTTTTCGAATCTTCTGATGTTCATGTTTTCGCCTATTGTTGCGATCTGGCTTGTTAGTTCTTCTTTTACTGTCTTGTCTTCGCCTTCTATTGTCTCTTCTAGTAGTTCGTCTACTGTTGTAGCGTTACCTGCTAGTATCTGGTCTGCTACTTTTGCTACGAATGCCTGGAATGTGTCGTTCTTTGCTACAAAGTCTGTCTCTGAGTTTACTTCTACTATAGCTGCTTTGTTGTCTTTTACTGCTGTGTAAACGATTCCTTCTGCTGCTATTCTTCCAGCTTTCTTTACTGCTGTAGCTTCACCTTTTTTTCTTAGTACTTCGATAGCTTCTTCTTGATTACCATCTGTCTCCTGTAATGCTTTTTTACAAGCCATTACTCCAGCACCTGTTAGGTTCATTAGTTCTTTTACCATTGCTGCTGTTATATCCATAATAGTATCCTCCCTATTCTTTTATTTATTATTCTGCGTCTTCAGCGTCAGCGTCTTCTTCCACTTCTGCATCTGCATCAGCTTCTGCTTCCACTTCTTCAGCTATTTCATTTTCACTAGCTTCTGCTGCTGGCTCTTCTGTCTCTTCCTTTGCCGCAGGCTCTTCTGTGTCGTATTCTTCGTCGTACTCGTCGTCATACTCGTACTCTTCACCCTGGTTTGCTTCTATCACGGCATCTGCCATTGTAGATACGATTAGTTCTACGGCACGGATAGCATCATCGTTACCTGGGATTACGTAATCTAGTTCCTCTGGATCACAGTTTGTATCAGCAATACCAATCAATGTGATTCCTAGGTTATGTGCTTCTTTTACACAAATACTTTCTTTCTTAGGGTCTACTACAAAGATAGCATCAGGTACTCTCTTCATGTTCTTGATACCACCAAGGTTCTTCTCAAGCTTAGCCATCTCTTTTCTAAGACCAACTACTTCTTTCTTTGGAAGAACGTCAAATGTTCCGTCTTCTTCCATTCTCTCGATGTCTTTTAGTCTCTTAATTCTAGACTGCATTGTCTTGAAGTTTGTAAGTGTTCCACCTAACCATCTCTCGTTTACGTAGAACATTCCGCATCTCTCAGCATTGTTCTTTACTGCATCTTGAGCCTGCTTCTTTGTACCTACAAATAGAACTGTACCACCATCTTTTACTGTGTCAGAAATTGCTTTGTAAGCTGAATCTACCATGCCTACTGATTTCTGAAGGTCGATGATATAGATACCATTTCTCTCTGTGTAGATGTATGGAGCCATTTTAGGGTTCCATCTTCTTGTTTGGTGTCCAAAGTGAACACCTGCCTCTAGTAACTGTTTCATTGAAATAACGCTCATTTTACTTACCTCCTGGTTTTATTATTTAATCTTCCATTTGCTTCTTCGCTTTAGGAAACCCCGAGCAAGGGCACCGTCCTAAGGCTCCACAAATGTGTTTAGTGCAACTCACATACTATAACATAATAGGGGGTTTTACGCAAGAGAAAAAAAGGTGGTCCTCGCTAACAATCGCTCGGTACCAACCTTTTTTTCTCTTGGTTAATCTATATTATGTTTTAGTGTGTTTTAATCTTCTTTATTTTCTCTAACATATCCGCATTCAGGGTCGCTACACGCTATCTTTTTGCCTTTCTCAACCATGTATTTACCGCATTCTGGACATTTTTCCTTTAGTGGTTTGTTCCAGCTCATGAATTCACAATCTGGATATCCTTCACAACCGTAGTATATTCTACCCTTCTTTGTACGTTTTAGAACTAGTTCTTTGCCGCACTCTGGGCAAGGGATTCCGATTTTTTCCATGTACGATTTTGTATTTCTACAGTCAGGGAAGCCTGGGCATGCTAGGAATTTTCCGTATGGTCCATACTTAACTACCATTCTTCTTCCGCACTGATCACAAATCTCGTCTGACTCTTCATCTGCTATATGAATCTTCTCTAGTTTTTCTTCAGCTTCTTTCACCTCAGCGTCTAGGTTTGGATAGAAGTCTCTGATTATATCTTTCCAATCCATTTTGCCGCGCTCGACTGAATCAAGAAGTGATTCCATGTTCGCAGTAAATTTTGTGTCTACTATATCGGCAAACGCCATGTTCATTACTCTGTTTACCGCCTCACCTAGCTCTGTCACGAATAAGTTTTTCTTTTCCTTTGTGGCATATCTTCTGCCGGTGATTGTTCCGATAGTTGGAGCGTATGTAGATGGTCTACCGATTCCCTGCTCTTCCATTGCCTTTACTAGAGACGCTTCTGTGTATCTAGCTGGTGGCTGTGTGAAGTGCTGGTTTTCTTTAAACTCGACAAACTCTAGCTCGCTTGATTTATCTAGTTTCGCAATAGTGTTGTTTGTGCTTATCTTTTTGTTGTCATCGTCTGTGTACACTTTCATGAAACCGTCAAATTTTACCTTTGACGTAGCCGCTCTAAATTCATAGTCTCCAGCTTTGATGCGAACGTTTATTGTCTCATATATAGTGCTGTCCATCTGGCTCGCCATAAAGCGCTTCCAAATGAGTTGATATAGTCTGAACTGGTCGCGTGTGAGTTGTGGTTTTACCTCGTCCGGAGTAATCGTGATGTCCGTTGGTCTGATTGCCTCGTGGGCATCCTGGATCTTTCCGCTGTCTTTTTTCTTATGAGGTACTTTTCTCACGTACTCTACGCCGTAGTTTTCTGTTATATATTCTTTGGCGTGGGCCATCGCGCCGTCACTTATTCTTGTTGAGTCTGTACGAAGGTATGTGATTAGTCCGACTGTGCCACGTTTCTTTAGGTCGACACCTTCGTATAGCTGCTGTGCGATACGCATTGTTTTTTGTGTTGCAAAGTTTAGGGCTTTAGATGCTTCCTGCTGCATTGTACTTGTGGTAAATGGCACTGGTGCTTTTCTAGTACGCTGGCCTTTCTTTACCTCGTCCACTTCAAATGTCTTGTCTTTGCACTCTTCTATTATTTTGTCTAATTGTTCTTTGCCGGTGATTTCTAGTTTACCGTTTGCATCTCCGTAGAAGCTCACCTCGAACTCTTTGTTTTTGCATTTTAGGACCGCATCCATATCCCAGTATTCCTGAGGGATGAATTCCTTTATCTCCTCTTCTCTGTCGCAAAGCATCTTAAGCGCCACTGACTGTACACGGCCGGCACTTAGCTTACGCTTTACTTTCTCCCAAAGAACAGGGCTGATGCTGTAACCAACTATACGGTCTAGCACACGTCTAGCTTGCTGCGCATCCACAAGGTCCATATCTATCTCGCGAGGATTCTTTAGTGATTCCTTTATCGCGTCCTTTGTAATCTCGTTAAATGAGATTCTATATGTCTTCTTTGGATCTAAGTCCATTGCATTTTTAAGATGCCATGATATAGCTTCACCCTCACGGTCCGGGTCAGTTGCCAAGTATACTTTGTTGGCTTTCTTTGCATAGCGTTTTAGCTCCGCTAGCTTACTGCCCTTACCACGGATTGTTATATACTTAGGTTCGTAGTCGTTTTCTATATCAACACCCATTGTACTCTTTGGTAAGTCGCGTAGGTGTCCATTAGATGCCACTACGTCATAGTTTGAACCTAAAAACTTTTTAATTGTTTTCACCTTGGCAGGTGACTCCACTATAACAAGATTTTTTGCCATAATTACTCCCGTTTTATGCCGCTTTTTCACTTTATTCTTCTGCTGTTTAATATTGTTTATTTGGTTTAAAGCGTGATTTTCGTGTTTGTTTTTGTGATTTTTGAAAATCTAGCGGTGTTAAACGTTACACAAAATAACACAGTTTTATTTTTTTTGCAAGTTTTTATTGTGTGAGTTTCTTCTATATAATATGTTTTTGTATGAAATCGGGTTAGTGTTTTTGCCTTTATACATAGAAAAACAAGGGGTGTTGTACCCCTTGTTTTATTTTTTAAATTTTTTTGTTTTTTTCTAGCTTGCTTTGTCCCGCTTTTTGTTTTTCAACTAGCTGGCTTTGTTTTGTTTTGCCAAAACTGAAGCTGAAATTTTATTGTATACAGGTGTCATTGTTAGACCCTGGATTACTGTTGTAAAGAATACCACGGCAAATGTACAACCTAGGATGATGAAGTAGATGTCTTCATTCTTTTTGCCGAGGATTGGTCTTGTGCTCATAGCTAGGGCAACTGATAAACCACCTCTAAGTCCTGCCCATGTGAAGAGCTTTATGAAGTTTAGTTTATCGTAATTATCTGGGAGCTTACCCATAAACAACGTCGAGAGGGAAAGGCCTAGGAATCTTGATATCAAGTTTGCTAGTATTGCAATCGCTGATAGGGCGATTACGATTCCGATGCTGTCATCCATTCGTAGCACGATTACGAATGAAAGTCCTAGCATTACATACAACATTGAATTGAATATTCCGTCCAATGTCTCCCAGAATGCATTGAATGATTCTTCTGCTTCTGCCTCTTCGTCTTCCATGAATTTTGATCTGAGTGTTGCGAACATGATTCCGCAGATAACTGCTGATAGAGCTCCTGAGAATTTGAAGTGCTCGCATAGGAAGTATGCCATTGAAACGTTTAGCAAACTAATCATTATTCTAAGGATGTTGTTCTTTGAGTATTTAAACATTACAAAGCAGATACCTGTAACAACTACTGCCACTCCAACAGCGCCTAGTACTTGTTGCAACATTACTTCGAAGAAGCCCTGAGATGCGCCTGCCTTTGCCGCAACCATTCCAGAGAAGCACACGAACAATGCTACACCTACGCCATCGTTAAAGAGCGCCTCAGTCTCTATTAAGAATGAGATTTTTTTAGGTAGTCCAAATTTCTTTAGGATTCCTGTAGCTGCTATTGGATCTGATGGTGCGATGATACTACCAAACATCAAGCACACTGGAATTGATAGATTGATTCCAAGTAGCTTTGTTCCACCGTAGAATAGTGCTGCATAGAATACTGCGCCTAGCAATGTACAAATGAATGCCAACACGCTTATATGTCTTATGCTGTTTTTTATGTCTTTCATCTTGTGATGACAAGATCCAGCAAAAAGCATAAAGCAAAGTACTCCTTTGACGAGGAATGCCTCTAAGTCGTAAAACTCTACTTTGTCTAAGAAGTTTTTGATAGTTCCTATGTTGCTAAACTTCCACTCTACTAAAACTAATATAATTCCAAGAATTGCTGAGAATAACATTAGTGCTATCTCGTATGTCAGTTTTGTGACCCTTTCGTTGAAAAAGCCTAGTAAACATATGACGAGTGCTAATGAAGCAAACTCAAATAAAAATAAGTCCATAACTATCCTCCTGTTTTAACTTATTACTACCGCTTTATGTTTCCGTTCAAAGCGTGTATCGTTGTGTATATTATAACATTAAAGGAAAAGATAGAGAATAAAAAGAATACTTGGTTGACATCGATAGCGTTTTCCGCTAGCCAACTGAGATTCTTTTTTTACTACTCTTTACTAGTTTGCGTTTCTTTTACTAGTCTTTACTACTTTTTCTAATCTATTTTTTAACACTTCCTTGTCAGGCAATTCTGTTAAATAGTCTTTCACCATCATAGGAGACATAGTTCTACTCATAGCATACTCAACCACTTCCTCATTTTGTGAAGCACATAGAATTATTCCCACACTTGGATTTTCATCAGCTTTTCTCTTTTGTCTATCCAGCGCTTCCAAATAAAAATCCATTTTTGAGATATACTCAGGCTTAAATTCACCAAGTTTTATTTCAAACGCAACTAGACAGTGTAATGCTCGATGATAAAACAACAAATCTATCCTATATATTTGTCCTCCGACTTCCACCTGAGATTCTTCTCCAATATATGTAAAGCAATCTCCTACCTCAAGAATAAAATCTTTCATATTAGAAATAATTGCTTTTTTAATATCAACTTCCTTATACTCCTCTGGCAAATTTAGATTTTCTAACAAAACAGGATCTAGTATTATGCTTTCTCCTTCATCTGTCTTTAATACATCATCCTTATTATTTGCAGTCATATGTCTCTCATAATAACCGCTATCAATTTGTCTAACCAACTGTCTGTACGAATAGTTTTCTTCAGCACATAATTTTATATAAAAGTGACGTTCTTCAATTGATTTGGTTTTATTTAGAATCCTAGAATGTTTGGTCCATGATATTTTTAATAAATAAGATAATGCAAACTCATCATCTTTGTAAGTTTCGTAAAATTGCTTCATCTTATACACGCTACTTCTGCTAAATCCTTTAATCTGCGGATATCTATTCTGTAAGTCTTCAGCTATTTTCTCTATATAAGAATCTCCAAAAATTTTCATTTTGGATTCATCACTGATAAATCTTCCTATTCCCCAATATAGTTTTATAGTTTCTTCATTTAATAGAGAATTTACTCTTTTTAAAGATGAATCAACAAAATCTCTTAATTCTTTTAAAATGAGTTCTTTTTTATTCATAGTTAACCTCCTCTTTTTTGTCACCAAAGTGTTGAGACAAATTTTCCTTTATTTATGGGCTTTGTAGCGCATTTTTCGCCTTTTTTTACTAAAGTGTTGAGACAATTTTTCCTTTACTTATGGGCTTTGTAGCACATTAATTATTGACAATAATATTTGTTAGTGTTAATTTTTAGTTGATGGGAGTATCGACAGAAAGCGGCCTAGGCACGAGACGCCTAGTAACGCAGCTACTGTTCGATGCTCTTATTTTTATTTCAACTCATAATACCCATCAATTGGCTGGTTTATATAACCAAGCATCTGGAGTTCTAGTAATTGTGAAACTATTTCGCTGTAAGATATCTTTGTTTCTGTGATTAGCTGATCTACACTCTTTGGAACTACATCTATCACTGAGTATAGATGTGCTAAATCACTTCTAATACTTATGCTTTGATCTTCACAGTTTGGTACAAATACATCTTCCAATATGTCTTTTGCACTTGTGACTATTTGTGCTCCGTTCTTTAGAAGTTCGTTTGTTCCTTCACTTAGTTTATCGCACGCTCTGCCTGGCACTGCGCATACATCTTTGCCCTGTTCTATCGCCCACTCA
>CADBBS010000003.1 GCA_902793045.1 uncultured Lachnospiraceae bacterium | reverse complement strand
CTTAAAAAATGTGACGAAACCCCGAATTTTGGTGACTAAATATTTGGAGGTTGATGAAATTTTCCTTACCTTTGCACAAAATTTCAAAGGTAGTGGAACAAGCCCTACAAATAGAGAGCTCCCTCACTTCGTTCGGTCGCAATATAGAGCCCAAATGGAGGAATGAAAGAAGGAAACTTAGCGTCTTGGAAGTAACTAAAGACGCTGAGCACATCTTTCATAGGTATAGGTGGGCTCTAGGCATAGTGGTTTGTCCTTATTGTGGTTCTATACATGTTACTCAGATAGGTAATGAGTACAAGTATAAGTGTAATAGCTGTAAGAATAGGTTTAATGATAAGACTAGAACCTTATTGCACGGTAGTAAGCTTAGTGTACAGGTATGGATGTTAGGCTTGTATGAGATTCTAAGCACTAATTATATCTCGTCTATAGAACTTGCAACTAAACTAGGGATTAACCAAAAGTCAGCTTGGTTAATGTTATCTAAGTTGCGTTATGCCTTAGACGAAAGTGACATAGTGCTTGGAAATGATAGTGAGGACTGGATAAGTATGGATGAGGCTTACTTGGGTGGATGTCTTACCAATTATCACTACTCTAGGAAACTGAGGCTGTTAAAGGAAAGGCATTTTATCACAGACTTTAGTATAGAAGACGCTAAGAAAAGAGGTCAGCGTCTATATGAAAAGTCTGATATATATGCCTTAAACTCTAGCCTCAAAGCCCCTGTGTTTGGTATGACTGATAAAGGTAAGGCTGTATTATATGCTACACCAAACCCTATCAGAAAAGAGTACATAAGAGAGATATATAAAGGGCATGTAAAGGGAGAGTGTTTAGCGGTTAGTGATGAAAGTAGGTTGTATGATGGATGGACTAAGGAAATAGGTAGTCCATTAGTAACAAACAACCACCATAACAATCACTATATAGCACACTCTGAGACCCTACATGCCCAAGTTTCCAGTAATAGGATTGAAAATAGGTTTAGTTGGTTGAAAAGAGGGTTTGGCTCTAGAATAACCCACTGCAAATACCACCAACTATACCTTAATGAGTGGTGCTTCCGGTTTAACACTAGAGATATGAGCACTGAGGATAGACTAGGAAGAGCTATAGAGAAAATGAAAGGGGCTAGGGTTACTCTCGCCCTGATAAGAGAAAGCGTACCCGAAAATAAGAGCTTTTTTAGCTCTTGCGAAGCTGGCTTTGAGATTAAGAGGGCGAAAAATAGTTTAGCCCCTGATGAGATAGAACTGATTATGAGTAGTGGATTTGCAGAGAGTATAGAAGACGGTCATAAGAAATACTACAGCAAGGATTATAAATAAAGGCACTGAAAAACACAAAGCCCTTAATCCTACTAGCCCAAAGTCATCAAGGGCTAGGTTTTTCTGTGGGCTTTTTATGGATAAGTGCCAAAAGCCTAGACCTAATCTATGCTCTCTCAGCCCTTGTTTTTCCTAGGTGCGTGATAGTGTCCGCTTTCTGTAAATATTGATGTCTCTGTAGTGTAATTATTATCTTTATAGTAATCTCTTTATTTCTCTCTAATAATAAGATAAATACTAAGATATACCCTAGCGCGCCAAAACTCTAAAGCCTGAGATAATAAGCCCTAACACTCTCGCCTTTGGCATAAGTAGAGAGGGCTTGGAATGATAAGGCTTTGAAATATAAGGCGCGATGATTATAATAGACCTAAACCATAATATATACTTTTCCCAAGACTACCCCCTTGCAAATAAAAAACAGCCTAAAACCCCTTAAATTACCCTCTTCCCAATGCAGCGAGAAGGGGGTTTTTGTTGTTTATATAAGTTATTTTCGCCTGTTTTAGCCCTGTTTTTGAGATAGAGACAGAAAAAGGGAATTTAAGGGCTATCTTTACAGGGGCTTAATTCTAGGGCTGAGGGGTTTCTAGAGGCTTATCTTTCTTCCTAGCCTCTCCCTTATTCTACAGCCCTCCCCTCATAGCCCCTTTTCTATATCTATACCCAAGCCTCAATAGCTATTCTGAAACGAACAAAACTCCATTCCAAAGCACCTCAAAGCCTGATACATGAAAGGGAAAGGATTAGGCTTTTTCTGAAATGAACAAAACTCCGATAGAAAGGGCTGACTTCCTTATAGGCGAAAGAGGAAGATATATACCCTTCTCTGAAACGAACAAAACTCTGCTAGGAAGGAGGTCAAACCCTGATATTTGAAAGAGAGAAGAACTACCCCCTTTCTGAAATGAACAAAAGGGAGGTTGGTAGGACTTGAAAGCCTAATAGATGTAAGAGGGAAGAACTACTCACTTTCCCCTGCCTCTGCCTATCCTTATCGTGAAATGAACAAAACTCCGATGAGAAGGGGGTCAAAGCCTGATATGTGTAAAGGGAAGAGGTATTTTCTGAAATCGACAAAAGGGAGGTCGAGGGCAGGTCAAAGCCTAATACATGAAAGAGGAAGAAGTATTTTATTTATTGATTCTGAAACGAACAAAACTCCAATCCTACCAACTCAAACCCTTACTGATGAAAGAGGAAGGGTCTGTTTCTGAAATGAACAAAACTCCGATAGAACAGACCCAAACCCTGATATGTGATAGAGAAATAACTTGTCTTGTCCGCTAGTGGAAGAAAGCAGTGGATGAGACCTAAAAACCTAGAGCTGTATAGGTGAAGCCAATCTAATGTTATGAAGAATATGATTGTAAACCCTGATGTAGAGATGTGGGCAGCAGTAGAAGAAGCAGGTTTTGAAGGACTGTATGAGGTAAGTTCCTTTGGTAGAATCCGCAAGGTTAAGAATGGAAAACTAATGAAGCAGTACAGTAATGGTAATGGCTATCTGAAAGTAGATTTTATGAAAGGCGGTAAAAGGGCTAAGCTATACGTTCATCGCCTAGTCGCTAAAGCATTTGTACCTAACACTAACCCAAAGCTGTATAATGTCTGCAATCACCTAGACGAAAATCCTTTGAACAACCATGCAAACAACCTTGAATGGACTACTATGACCGCTAACTTGAACTACGGTACTGCAAAGGAGAGAAAGGAAATTACAAGAGCTTTGGATTCTGAACTAAAAGAAGAGCGTGATAAACTACAAAAAGAGATTGATGGGCTGACTTTGAAGAAGATTAACTATGCTGAACAAGTAGATGATTTAATTGAGGCAAAGAAAGCAGCGATTGAGAAAATTAACTCAGAGGTAGAAAGACGTTTAGAGGAAGAGGCTAGACTGAAAGCTTTAGCAGCAGAGAAACTAGCTAAAGAAAAAGCAAAACAAGAGCCTGATTATAAAAACAAACTAAACAAGGAATATTATCAAGAGCACAGAGAAGAAATACTAGCTAATGCCAAAGCGCGTAAGGAAAATATGAGTGCAGAGGAACTAGAAGCACTCAAAGAAAAGAGACGCGCTTATGATAAAGCTAGATATGAGACTAAGAAGGCTTTGAAGAAATACGGAAATCTGAGCGCGTAATGAAAAAGTTAATTCTATACATCTTGACTAGGGTATTTGATATAGAACTTTGGGCAGATATTAAAGGCTATGAGGGACTATATCAAGTATCTAGTCATGGCGAGGTGAGAAGTTTTATGTCAGGGAAGGTATTAAAGGCATGGAAACGTAAAGGCTATCCAAGTGTCAATCTGTACAAGGATGGAATTAAAACAATATTCCATGTACACAGATTGGTAGCAGAAGCCTTTATACCTAATGCCTTTAATAAACCCTGTGTAAATCATAAAACAGAACAGAGGGACACAAATCACGTTAAAGACCTCGAATGGTGTACAGCTGCATATAATAACAACTATGGAACTAGAGTTGAACGCTGTACAAAGACTAGAATGGAAAATCTCTATGGTACATCTGATGAAGAGACTGTAGAGAAGTTAAGAAAAGAAAGAGAACGTGAATTACAGAGAGCTAGTTATGAAAGAAACAGAGACTATCATCTAGCCTACAGTAAACAATACCACCAAGAACATAAAGAGGAGGTATTGGAGTATAAGAGAAGATGGCAAAAAGAGAACCGTGAAGAATGGAATGAATATATGCGGTCTTACTATGCCAAGAATCGAGAGAAGATTCTAGAACAACGTAATAAGAAAGGATAATGTTATGAAAAATTATAATGATTTTGAGATGTGGACTGAGGTTAATGGTCTAGATGGTCTGTATGAGATTAGTGACCAAGGAAGAGTACGCAGGGTAAAAGTAGATAAGAAGGGAAAAATCTCTTATAAATACCTGAGACCTGAAAATAGAGGTAGCAGAATTGATTTCTATAAGGATGGTGTTAGGGTAAAACGCGGTACTATTGGTCAGTTAGTTTATGAGCACTTTGGTATTCCTACTGAGAAAGGTGAGATTTGGAAAGATACGAAAGATGAAAATATAAAAGTATCTAACCTTGGAAGAGTGTACAATATTGAGACTGCACATTTCCTAGAGGGTGAGAACGTAAGACCAAACAAACTAAAGATAGAAGCGTTTGGATTACCGACCGAGGAAGGTGAAAGTTGGAAAGATATAGAGGGTTATGAAGGGTTATATCAAGTAAGTGACCAAGGAAGAGTGAGGAATGTAATGACTGGAAGAATACTGAAAGACCAACCAACAAGGAATTACCGTCATATTAGTCTGTGCAAAGATGGTGAGTATAATTTCTATCTTGTTCATAGACTGGTAGCTGAGGCATTTATCTTCAATCCTAACCCGAAAGAGTATGACCAAGTGAACCATAAAGACGAAGACCCAAGTAATAATAGAGCTGATAATCTTGAATGGTGTAGCTCTGAGTATAATCTAACCTATGGCACTAGATTAAATAGATTATCTGATACCTATGCTAAGAAAAGGCAGGATAAACTAGCTAATTGTGAAACCGAGGAAGAAAGAGAAAAAGTATTAAAGGCACTGAGATTTGCGGAGGCTGAAAGACGGTGGTACTGGAAACAGAAAAACCAATAACTCACGCAATTTTTATTGATTTTGAGCATAACCCTATCTTCGTTGAGCGATTTGGACAATTCTTATCAAAAATGCCATAATTTGCCAACTATTTTCGGGTTAGAAATGCTGAAATCCTTATATGTGTAAATAAAAGAAAACTTAATCTATCTAATTTATAGATGACGCTTGAAAAAGTTAGTTTGAATTAAGTCAAATAGTTTTAAGCGTTATCTCTTTGGACAAATAAGTCTATAATATTTCTAAAAGTAATGTTCTCCTCTTGCTCTGATACAAGAGGGCTACTAAGCGTTGTGAAATGAGTAGTAGAGGTGGTAATATCAGAAACAATAAGCGGCGAATTGAAGCGAAACAAAGCAGAGAGGTAGAGAAGACAATCCGGAAGTCTATCAAAGCTAGCCAAAAATGATGAGGTAGATTGTATTTTTACCGTTTACACCAATCTAAAACCTCATCTAACACTTTCAAGAGAGAACACGAAAACATACGCGGTTCTCCACTCAAAAAATAAGCTAAAGTGAGTAGTGTTCTCTCTTGAAGTCGCTTTTAATCCGGAATTTAATATTGGATAACTATGAGAAGAAGAGCTATGTTAAAAGTTGCGTTTAAGTATAAGAATAAGCGTACTGGAGAGATATATGATAATCTACTAGAAGCAAGAGAAAAGCTAGGGGTTATCGGATATATAGATTTAGTTGAAAGCGGTGAACTAGTTAAGGTTGTTACTAGTACTGCTGATGAACTGAGTAAAAAATTGTCTGCTAAGCCTAAAGAAGCAGATGAATAAATATAGGAGAATGTGTTATGAAGAAGACTTTATTAGTAGTAGCACTTGTAGTTAAATACTTGCTCTACTGGACTGCTATTGGAAGTCTATGTGTATTTGGATTTCTATTTGGCTTGATTACGATTATGGCTGGAATGGGAATGTTATAAGCTGTGTGATAGTGTCCGTTTTCGGTAAATATTGATGTCCTATTATTGTATTGTTTAGGAGTAATTAAATAGTACAAATAATAAGATAAATAAAGAGAATAATAAAGATATACCCTATGGCGCGATTTGTTATAGGGCAAATTCGTTATGTAGTTATGTGGATAATTAAAGAAACCGGCGAAACCTTTGAGAATAGAAAGGACGCTAAGAAAACATTAGGAAGAGCCAAATTTGAAAGGTTGTACAAGGCTAAGCAGATTTGGAGAGAAGACTAAGAAAAACATTTAATCAAGGGCTGACCTTATGAAAGAAATTAAAGATTATAAATTTCCCGTCTCAATTAGTAGAGAGGGATATAACAGTAAAGAAGAAGTTACCGCTTGCTTAACTAGGGGCGGTGCTAAGGGATTAGGTAAAGAACCGATGGCATTTAAGGAGCAGACTGTTACTATTGATGAGTTTGCTAATTATGCTATTACTGGTCATTCATTCTGTAATCTATTCAACGTAGAAAATAAAAAGTACGCGCCTGAAACTACAAGTGATAAGGTGAAGATAGTTTACAAGGATGAAAACGGTAATGAGAACAAGAAAGGCGGTCAGTATCTAATCTATCAATCCGGAAAGAATAGAGGATTTTTCAAGATGTCTGCAAAACGTAATGATTTGTTTAAGGGTTCATATACGATTTTTGTAGATATTGACAAAGAGAGTTATTCAGATGACATTGAAGAGTATATTGGTGCTTTGACATATACACCAACCGTTACCTATACCTCATTCTCTGATAAAGTTGATAAAGAGAAGACTGGTTATAGCAGACGTTTTAGGATGGTATATGTATTTGACAGTATGCTTAATAGGGATGAGTTCTATCATATCTCAGACTGTATTATGTCAGATTTACAAGATATGACAAATGAAGAGCTCTATGATGACTGTGGTAGTGACCCTGTTCAGTATTTCAACGGTGCTAATCCAAGTGAGCATGAATGTTACAAGTCCTATCTAGTTTATTCTGTGACTGATTTTCCCGAATTAACTTGGGCAGAGCAGTTGAGAAGTGAAGATGATGAGGATGATGATATTTGTGTTAAGTGTGATGAAGCTGTAGAATTTAACGGTGATTTTATTGAAGATTTGAAGAACCGGAAAGATTTAGACAAGATATTACACTACTGGTATCATCAAGGTGGTTATAGATACTTCACTAAACCGGAGATTAACTTTGATGGTAAGGATTATGCGAGAGTAGAAGATTACATGGAGCTCTTGTATATGCCTAAGAAGATTGAAGATGGTAACAAGCGTAGAAAGAAGTTGTTAATTAGGGCTATTCTCAGAAGACTTATCAAACCGGAAGTAACACCCGATGAACTTTTATACAATATGATTATAGATGTTCAGCGGTTTTTTGACAATACTGATGGTGTACTGGATTTAGACTGTTTAATGGTACGTGTTCAGAGGGCTTATTGTGCAGACTTAGACGAATTTAAGGAGAAGTTTGTGAATGGTAATACCTGTAGAATGAGTAAGTTTGTAGTTAATCCGAACATAGAGGATAAGAAAAGCGTTATATCAAAGGCTAGAACTGAAATAACAGATTCTACTATAGCTGAGAATTATGATACTTCTAAATCTGTAAAGGAAAACTTAGAAGCCCTAAAAGAAAAGGGAATTAAAGTAAAGAGAACCCGATTATATGATTGGGCTAAGAAGAACAATATTGAGACCGTTGATAGCCGTGTAAAGAGCTTAGACTTCATAGATAATGTAGATTTGAGCTTATCCATTAGAGGTAATCTGAAAGCCTTAAAAGAATTAGGGTATGATGTTACTGAGCACCAAGTAAGAAAGGCTATTAAACAGTTGAAAAAATAAGTAAATTCTCATATTTGGAGTGGCGAGGGTACTAGCAATGAATTTGCGGTACTCTCCTTCTCTTATTAGAATGAAGTAAACCTTAAAAAATTGATGATATGAAAGAATTAAAGAAGGAGAGCGGAAGAAATTGGAACTATGATAACCGTGTCCTTACGAAAGAAATTCCGCTTAAATCTGGAAAGCGCGATGATATAGTACAGTGGATTTATTCTATACACATCGTTGAGTGGTACACAACATACTTGTTGAAGCGCACTATTAAACAAGGTGACACTGCTGACAAGATACAGGAAATATACATTGAAGTTTGTAAAGTTCCGCAAGAAAAATGGGATGACTTGTATGAGCAGGGATATTATAGTATTTCTGCATTTGTGGCTGGAATTGTACATAGGCAAATTATTTCTGATTCCTCTACACTTTACTACAAGTATAACAAGTACAGAGAGAAATTTGTAACAATGGAAGATAGTTTTTGGCAGTCATTTTACGGAAGTGATAGCAAAGACATCGAGGGAATTGAATATTAAACAAAGAAAGGAAATGTGTTATGAAGAAGATTGATAATTTCTTATACAGTGAGGCTAAAGGGGCTGTACAAGAATATGTAGCTATGATGGAAAGACGCTACAATGAGGTAAAGCAAGAATATACTGACTACATGAACGCTATTTATGATGATGACCCGCGTTTTTTGTGGTTTAATCCCGATAGAGCCATTAAGTTTCTGCGTACGTGGAGACTAATTATGGACGAAGCAGACCCCGGAGATAGAAATTTCGTAATATTATATTTGTGCTATGAGGGTGACTATAATCGGATTTTGGAAGTGTTTAATGGTGCCGGGTGCTCTTATAAATCAGCAGCTAGTTTGAAGATTCTTATTTGGGCTGCACGAAAGAAAGTAAGAGAGTTGTATGAGAAAAAATATGGAAAAGGAGAAATAATATTATGATAAAGACATTATTAGATTTATTAGCAATTGGTATTATATTTACAGTTATAACAGGAATAACAGATTTTCCGGAATCATCTAAGAAGGGATTATCTTGGTTGCTAACAAAAGGAAAAATTGTGAAGAGTGAATATAGATTTCACTTACTAGATTGCGAAACTTGTCAAATTTTTTGGGCTAGTATGATTTATCTATTGTGTACTGGTCATTTTACACTACTTTGGATTGCTGCTGCCCTGATAAATAGCACTTTTTGCGACTTTTATAAAGACACTATATTATGTATGAAGGATATTGGTATTTCCTTCGTGAGACTAATTTATAAACACTTAATAGACTAAGATGAAAGATGAAGTATTTTCCGTGTTAGCTAAATATGATTCGTATTTCTACACAGCGTCGAAAGCGGATTACATTCACGGGTTAACGAAAAATGAATTGAATGAACTTATTACAGCCGCAGCAGAAGTAGGGATTATCTATGTACATAATGGTTGTCCTAAATGCTGCTTAGAGTTCATTAAAAAGTTAGCAGTTCCTTATTATAAAGAGAAAGAGGAACGCGAAAAGAAAGTTAAAGAAGAAGAGGCTGAGAAAAATAAAAAAGAATCTCAGCAAAATAAACAACCTAAACAGAAAGGAAAGAACTATGGCAGACAGTCACAAGAAAACGAGGGATGATGACAAAGCACTACCAATGAAGCTTGAAGCCAGACGCAACCTTATATTACAGGCTATGGCAAGCGGACAAAGCTATGTAACGATGGTGAACCGTTTTACAGACGAATGGGGCTTGTCGAGAAAAACAGTAGAGCTCGCTATTCAAGATACTTTGAAATTTATGAGAAGTGAAGAGACGAAAGATACTCTCATCTCACTCAATACAGGACGCTTAGATAGTCTGATTGAGGATTCAATGAAAACCGGAGATAGAAGTTCGGCAATTAAGGCGATAGATACTCAAAATCGCATGTGTGGAGCTTATACGGAAAAAATTAAGCTATCTACAGACAACGAAATTGTTATTGACTTCGGATTAGGTAATGATAATACACCTACCGTAGAAGATAATGATGAAAGTAAGGATGAATAATTTAATGAAAGGAATGTGTTATGGAAGATAAACAATATTGTGTATATAAGCACGTATCACCTAACGGAAAAATTTACATAGGTCAAACATGTCGGAAACCTGAATATCGTTGGAATAAGGGTAACGGTTATAAAGCACATTCTCACTTTTATCGAGCTATAGAGAAGTACGGTTGGAATAATTTTGAGCATGTAATTATAGCTACTGATTTAACGAAAAAGGAAGCGGATTATCTTGAAAAATATCTAATCGCCTTTTATGAAACTATGAATCCTCTCAAGGGATATAATCATACGAAAGGCGGAGAGGGGACGATGGGTTATACAAAGTCAGCTGAATCAAGACACAAAACGTCTGAATCAATGAAAGGTAATAAAAATGGTTTAGGTCATGTTTTGTCTGCTGAGTCAAAGCGAAAAATGTCTGAATCGTCTAAAGGAAAAGTTATGTCCGATTCAGCTCGGCAAAAAATGTCTGAGGCGAAGAAAGGTAATCAGTATAATTTAGGACGTGTTCTTAGTGATGAAACAAAGGCAAAGTTGCGTGAGTCAGCTAAATTATATTGGGAACGAAAGAAACAACAGCAAAAATCAGCTTAACTATGGAAGAGAGGAAAGTTAAAGTAAATGCAAATATCCGACTTTTTCCTTGGCAGCTCGAAGTTGTGAGTAATTTAGAGCAGCATTGGAAAGGTTACACACACGTCATAAAATCACGTCGCCAAATCGGGAAGAGTACCCTGCTCCAGTTGCTTCTGATAAGGACAGCTGCTGAAAGAAATAAAACAGATTCTATATCATTATCACCTACACTAGACCAAGCACGTAAACTTTACCGAAGTATAAAGAATATTTTGCAACCAACACGTCTTTATCGCAGGCATAACGATTTGCAGCTGTGTGTTGAGCTGAAAAATGGTAGTTCTATCTACTTCAAATCAGCGGAACAAGGCTCAGCTTTACGAGGGTATACTGTTAGCGGGATTATGACGATAGATGAAGCGGCTTATATTAACGATAGCATAATTTATGACTGCTTACCGTGGGTCAATGTTAGTCAAGCCCCGATAGTTATAGTCTCCACCCCTTATCATAAAAGCGGATTTTTCTATGAGACTTACATGAGAGGTTTTAAGAATAATAATAAAGTCCTTTCATACGATTGGTCAGACCCTAAATACGACACGTCAGCTCTCTTGCCTCCGGAAAAATTGGAAGAGTACCGAAAAACGATGCCATTACAAAAGTTTCGCACAGAATACCTTGGCGAATTTATGTCAAGTGAAGGTGGCGTATTTGGAGATTTCTCAGCAGTTTTGAACAATAACTACAATAAAGAGAATCAATTATTGTATATGGGAATTGACTGGGGCTCTGGTCAAGGTCAAGATTCAACGGCTATCGCAATATTTAACAGTGATAGAGAAATGGTAAAGTTATTTCACTTTAACGATAAAGATGAAACACAAACCATAGATTATATTGTAGGGCTAATAAAAGAGTATCGTCCTTTAAAAGTGTTGTGCGAGAGTAATAGCATAGGTACAGTTTTCTACGGACTACTTGATAAAGCAATAAAAGCAGAAGCCTTACCTGTAATGTTGCTAAAATTTACAACTACAAACGAGTCAAAGGAGCGTCTTATAAATTCGTTAATTGTTTATATACAAAATAAACAGGTACAGCTACTCAACGACCCAGAGCTTGTTGTAGAAATGGAAATGTACGAAATGAAAGTGACAAGTAATGGTAAGCGAACGTATAATGCTCACCAAAATTTTCACGATGACTGCGTGATTGCAACAATGCTAGGAATTGAAGCAATAACGAAAGGAACTTATAATATATTGTAATGTTATGAATAAGAATAAAGATAAGAAATTGAACTGGTATGATATTACGTTATCTCAGTTTAAAGAATTGAAGGCGGTTTTAGAGATTGAAGATGACCTAGAAAAAATTATCTCTTTGGCTGAGTTAGTGTTAGGAGATAGTGTAACCGAATTACCGCTCCAAGAATTTAATGAGCAGATAAAGAGGTTAGAATTTTTAAAGTCAGAGATACCTACATCTGTTCCTCCCAAGCACATTGAGGTAAAGGGGAAGAAATATGATGTTACCTCTTTGTTAGGAAATATATCTACTGCGCAATACATAGACTTCATGAAATATGCGGAAGATAATGATACTGCGAAGATGTTGTCAGTTTTTGTAGTACCAGAAGGACACAAATACAATGACGGTTATGATATATTTGAGGTTATAAAGGATATGGAAGATTTACCTATTCCTGTTGCAAATTCTATTACGTCTTTTTTCACAGCTCAGCTCGCACGATTCATAGAAATTTTCCGGTCCTCTTCCATCAAGAAAGTGAAGAGGAGCAAGACACTGAGCAAAGAGGAGAAGATGCGAATAATCAAGTTAATTCAGAATTCAGTAGATTTGGTGTCTTACCCTATATCTTAAAGGCTGTAGAGATAACTAATGAGACTTTCTCTAGTATTATGGATTATGATATTAGTACGGTCTTTTATTTAGTATCGTATGAAGTTATTAAGACTAGGGAGCAGGAGAAGCGAATGAAACAATTAAACAGAAGGGAATTAAGATGAACATATCTAGAGAAGTTAGAGATATAGCTAAGGAACTTTTAGAGAGGTACAAGAAGGAGATAGAAGATTCCGGTCATAAGGCTAGTGGAAACTTACAGAGTTCTACTAAGTATCAGTGTACCATTAACGGAAGTATTTTAGAGGTGAGTTTTATACTACCGGAATATTGGGCTTATTTAGAGAATGGTACGCGTCCTCATTTCCCTCCGGTGTCAGCTTTAGAGGATTGGATAAGGGTAAAGAAGATTATCCCAAGCTCTGCATCCGGTCTAGTACCTACTACTAGACAATTAGCGTATGTGATGGCTAGGAGTATATCTATTCACGGAACTAAGCCAACTAAGATATTACAAAAAACGATTGACAGTAGTGATGACTTAGTTGACAGGTTAATAGAAGAATTAGCCACACAGTTACAAGAACAATTAAACGAAAATGATTTAATATGAATTACTTACATGATAATCAAATAAACCTTTCAGTAACTTACCCTGACAGAACTGCACTTCCGAAGGGGCTTTACACTTATAGAGTCAGGGAGAGAAACGCACAGGATAGAGACGACACTTACAGTAGGGTAGTATTTGTAGGAAACTTCTATGCAGATGGTAGAGAGCGTTATCATATTTTTAACATTGCAGAAATTGTTAGAAATGATATAGAAGTTTTTGCTACTGATACTACTTACAGTGGAGCAAATAATGTACGTTTGGTTACTACATATTGGTTAGAAATAAATACAGGAAGTGCATGGGTTAAGAGTGATGATGTTCAAGTAGCTCACATTTACAGATACCCGAATTTTAACGCAGCTGGTCAAGACTACTTAAATCCGAATAGTGTATTTTTCAATATCTCTAGTTATTCAAAAAATTATGCTTTCCCTACATTACAAGGATTTAATAGAAGTGCGAGACCTCCTTACTCTAAATGTGCGCTAATTCCTAGATACCCTTTATACGAAGACGAGCAAGATATGGCTGGTTCTAAATATCCTTTCGGTCTTACTATAGAGAATGGTGATAGTGTACAATCCGTTTATTTACATGCAGTAGATAGTGAAGATGGTGATGTAGAAGGTGCTTACAATATCTATGAATTTGGAGATTTAGGTTTTAATTATAATACTTCTACCTTAATGATACCTATGGGAGATATAGTTAGACAGTATGATAGCGTAGTATCTTCAACAGCTGATATAGATATTTGGATAGTTAATAATTTATATGAACAGTCTAATAACTTCAGATATGCAAGAGTAGCTACATTTGAGAGGTGTTATAGTCGTTATTATCTGTTTTGGCAGGATAGATTTGGTTCATTCCAATCTCAGCCATTCTCAGAGTTTGCGGATTATAGTGAAGATATTAAGGTAGATGAGGTACAGAACTACATGAACATTAGACGTAGAGCTAGTGTAATTGTTCAGCCTAAGTGGAAAATTACTAGTGGTTGGATAAAAGAGAGTTTATACCCTTATTATGAGAGCTTATATGTTAGTCCTATATTGAAGTTACTAGATACAAAGTATAACATAGTTTATGATGTTATATTCAATGGTAATTACGTAGAGAAAAATTATCATAATCAGAAAAAATTGATTAACATTACTCTTGACCTTGAACAGACTAACACACAGAACATATTATATTAAAGAAAGGAGTAAACTATGGTAGGCTATATTTACAAGTACACGAATACAATTAACGGTAAAGTCTATATAGGAAAAACTTACCGTATCAAAGCAAGACAAGTTGAGCATAAAAGCAAAAGTACTTCTTGTGATACGTACTTTCACAAAGCTCTGAATAAATATGGTTACGATAACTTTACTTTTGAAATCATAGCTCAAACAGATAATGATGATTCTCTAAATTTTCTAGAGAAGTTGTACATTAGAAA
Organism: uncultured Lachnospiraceae bacterium; assembly: GCA_902793045.1. Lineage (GTDB taxonomy): Bacteria > Bacillota > Clostridia > Lachnospirales > Lachnospiraceae > Eubacterium_G. The sequence continues at coordinate 15,395 of CADBBS010000003.1, read as the reverse complement.
GTATAAGTCAAGTCAGCATGAGTTCGGATATAATCTGACAGGTGGCGGTGAAGGAACACTTGGTTTCCATCATACTGAGGAAACACGACAAAAAATGTCTAAGTCAAGAAAGGGTGCTAAAAGGTCTGATGAAACCAAACAGAAAATGAGAGATTCTTGGAAACTAAGAGAACCTAGAGATATGAGTAGTAGTGCTAATCCTAATTGGAAAGGTGGAGTTAAGAAAATCAAGAAAGAGCCTGTACCAAGAGAGATAGTAAACCAACATATTAGTGAAGCGAAAAAAGGTTCAATACCTTGGAATAAAGGAAAGAAGTGGTCTGATGAAACGAGGAAGAAACTTTCAGAGGCTGCTAAAAATCGAAATAAAAGAAAGGAGGAAGCAGTATGATTAGGCTGGTAATCGAAGATAAAGAGGTAGAGCTTAATGATGATGTTCAAGTCGCAATTTCTAAACAATTTGAAGACTTATCTAACCCTACAACTATTATCAATGATTGGAGTAAGACGGTTTCTATTCCTTTCACTCAAAAAAATCACGAGATATTTGGTCACATCTACAACCCCGATAGACTAATAGCAGTTCCACCCAGTTCAAGTAATTTAACAGGTCTTTACTTTGACCCTTACAAGAAACTGGATATGAGATTGCAGTGGAATGATGATGTATTGATGACCGGATATGCTAGGATGGATGAGATAAATCAGAATAGCGGTAAAGGAACTTATGAGATTACTTTATTTGGTCAGCTTGGTAAAGTTATACAAGAGTTAAAGAAGATTACCTTTGATACCAGTACTAGTGATACAGATTACTTGATACATGGTGAAGATTATGTAGATGAATCTATAAACAAGGAACTGATTGAAAAATCTTGGACTAGTACAGGTCAATCGCAAACCAAGTTATTTCCAAAATGGTACACACCACCCGGAACTAGTACACCTATACATCATCCAGCATATAAGGTAACTGACATTATTGGTTTTGCTCCTAATAACTCATTCTCTGATGGATTTGATTATAAAACTTTCCAAGATACACAAGATACTTCAAAACGATTTACAGAAGCCTTAGGTGATTCTTTTACGGAAGCAACAGGTATTGACCCTGATACTACAATTCCTGATGGTATGTTACCTAGAGAGATAGGTGAATATCGTAGTTATTTACAGTTACCTTACATCTACTGGAATAAGTTGTTTCAAGTAGGTCAATACAAGGCAGAAGAGCTAACTGGTTATAAGTTTGAACTTGACCCTTCTTGGTTTAACAATAAAAACCCTTATTGGCATGATTTAGTTTATATGTTAAAACCGTTTAATTCTAAGAATGAAGAGACTGTAACAAATTATTATATGTTTGCTTCATTTGGTTTGTCTTGGGGTGGTGACATAAGTGAATACGTACAACCTAAATCAACCAATATAAATCTTAATGATAGAACAGAGGCAATTCAGATTATTGACGATAATAATATGATTGTATTGTCAAATGATTATACAGTTATATTCAATACGATTTATACGATTGATTTTAATATAAGTAGGTACACTAATCTACGTATAAATCCTGCAAATGGTTTACAATATAGTTTTGTAGTTGTAGATGAAAATGAAAATGAACTCGATGAAGTCAAGTTCTTAATGGTTGATAATGCTTATGCAGGTAGTACAGAGGGTTATAGCGAAGTATTGAGATTTGATAGACAGGGCGCAGGTTCATTTATTGCTTATCCAAAGTTAAATTTAATTTTAGATAAAGGTAAATATAATAAAGATAAAGTTAGACTGAAATTAAAAGCAGTTTGGTTGAATACTAATGCACCATTTTTGGATAATAATAACAGACCTTTTACTCCTACACCAACAACGTACTACGGATGGGTGGGCTTACATCTTTATAATGCACCTATAAATAAACCTGTCTCTTGCATGGTTATAAAAAATCGCTTTAGAAGTAACAGTCATTTTACTCTTAATGACTTATGGAATAAAGATTACAATTTATTCGATGAGATAATAAAGTACTGCAAGATATTCAGAATTGGTATTAGCGTAGATGAATATAATAAGAAGATTGTTTTCAAACACTACAGCACATATTTTTCTGATTATACTGTAAAAGACTGGACTAATAAAATAGATAAATCCAAGGATTACACTATTAGACCTATTACCTTTGATAATAAATATGTACTATTCAACTATAATGACTCAGAAAGCAATTTAGGTGAGAAGTATAAAGAGAAATATAGTGTAAATTATGGTGAGTATAGATTAGTAACTGACTATAATTTTAATAGCTCTACTGAAGAATTATTTGATAATGTTACACCTTCAATTACTAATACTGATAATGTGTTGTCTTGGACTAATATATACGATAATCACCAAATAATTTATAGCTTTCCTAATGAGATAAGTGTATATAACAAAGACGAGGATAACAAACAAGTAGATATATTTGGCGCGTACTATTTTCATAATGGTTTATCTAGTTTCAACACAGAAGAAGCACTAAGAATGCGTCCTGTAATAATAAGTGATGATACTAGTTTACAACAGGCGAATAATACTTACTTCTATACACAAAATGCTGGTGAATTATTAACTGCCGAATCATATCCTTATCTCGATATTGTAAAGGGAGATAATCTTTGTGTGTTTAATACGCCAAAAGAGAACTACACCTACAGAAATAATTATGCAGATAAAGGAACCATTTATAGTAACTTTTGGAAGAATTATCTAAATGAAAGATATAACGTACAGAACAAAGAAATTACTTGCTATGTTATGTTAAAACCTATTGATTATATCCAACATCAATGGAATCAGTTTGTAAAAATTGGTAATCAGTTATGTATAGTAAATAAGATTTATGACTATGATGTTACAAGTTCAGAGCCTACAAAAGTTGATTTAATTACTATACAAGATATAAAGGGATATACGACTAATGATTTCTTAACTAATCTAGATACGATTGAAATAGATTGGACTGGTAACGTTTATGTTGCTGGTAATACAGGTGCAAGTGGTAATTTAGGTCACGTTAGTAGTTTAAGTCAAGTCACCTTTAGTAATGGTACTACTACTTATACAGTCGGTGGTGTTAAATTTACTATAGTTAATAATGATACTGTACATTATGAGACTGTTTCCAAGTATGTAGATAAAGAAGACCTAGATGTGGATATAACTTTAAAGAATGAGACTGGTAATACAGTTACATTCCACGTAGTTAGATATTCTACTTATCCTTACCCCGAAATTAAGTTATATAAGAGTGATAGCTTAATGGAACAAAGCACTATTTCTGCCGGCTCAAATACTTATAAACTAGCTTGGTATGGAACTGAAACAGATGGACTGGAGAATAAGCCTACAGTTACAATAGAGGTTAGTGGTACAGGTTCAGCTACTATAGACGCTAGTACTTGGGAAGAACAACAAGTAATGATTCAAGAAGGTGATGATGAATGGTTCAGAACAGAGTACATAGTAGATTTCAATACTACTAATCTGATTAGCTATAGTGGTTCGTATGTCAGAATAACTATAGTAGATAAGGAAGGATGGCATGAAACACGTGATTATCCAGTATCAAGGTAACACTAAAACAAGGAATAAATTATGAACGATAAAGTAACTGTTTGGAAGATTGACACTGGCGAAGCACAAAAGTCAGTTAATGATTTACGTAAGGAATTAAAAGAATTGCGTAACACTCTTCTGAATGCCGAACAAGGTACAGATGAGTATAATAAAGCCCTCCAAAGAGCAGCGGAAATTCAACACGACTTAAAAGAGCAGATGGAGGAAATTAACGCCTCTGCTATGGACTTTGGTCAGATTACAAGTAACGTGATTAAGACTGTTGGTAGTATGACGGCAGGATTTCAATCTGCTAAGGCTGTGATGAATTTATTTGGAATAGAGAATGAAACTGTAATTAAGTCTCTCCAAAGAATGCAATCTCTCATGGCTATCACTCAAGCTTTACCTGCACTAGATGAAGGTGTAAAAGCATTTAAGAGATTAACTATTGCTATACAAGCTGCTACAGGTGCTACTTCTAAGTTTGCAAAGGCACTTGTATCTACAGGTTTAGGAGCAGTGGTTGTTGCTTTAGGCTTATTAGTAGCTAACTGGGATAAGCTGGTAGATAAAATGAGAGAGTGGAACATTGTAGGGGCACGAACAGCAGAAATCTTATCAGGTCAGCATAAGAGTATTAAAGATCTGAAAGAAGAAGCGACCAAAGCGGACAAGAAGCTACTAGACTTGGTTAATGCTGAGAAATATGAAAAGCTTAAAGATAGTGCAAAAAAAGCAGTAGATGAACTTAGAAAAGAAAATGAAAAACTAGCCTTAGAACAGGAAAAAGTTATAAATTCTCAAAAGGCAGGCATAGAGGAGTTATATAAGCAGGCTAAGAAGTCATGGAGTACTCATACAATACTACCATGGCTGCCGGATGAAGAGGAAAAAAGGCAAATCACACTCCAAGAACATGTTCTACAAGCCTATGAGACATCCTACAAAAATATGATAGCCGAGAATGAAAAAGCTATACAGAAAATACTAGACGATGAAAGCCTGTATGTAGATGAGTATGTAGATGAGGCTGCAGAAAAAATAAAAGAGTTTTGGCGAGAAGTAGAGATTCAATTGTTGGAGGATTCTAATAAAATTGCAGCAGAACAAGGAAAGTCTTTACAGGATGAATTAGTAGAGAAAGGTCTTGATGTAAAGATTCCAGTGTCCGTAGAATTTGTAGAGGAAGAGGAGGAAGAAGATGCAGGGTTACAACGAATACTAAATAAAGCGAAAGAAATTATTGCTCATAATGAACAGCTAAAAAGTTTCGTTGAAAATTTGCGTCAAGCTCTAGAAACACCGGAGGAACAGTATGACAGAGAACAAACTGCACTAAAAGAAGCATTAGATAAAAAGCTTATTGCCCTAGAAGAGTTTTATGAACTAAGTGATAAGCTGAATAAAGAAAGTATAAGTCGTGAGATGCAGCGTTACTCTACTCTCGGTTATGCAGTAGGTGACATATTTTCTAATATAGGCGAATTATGTGAAGAAGGCTCGGAAGAACAAAAAGCTTTTCAAGTTATGGGAGCTACAATCAATATGTTAGCCGGTATCACAGCTGCTATTTCTGGTGCCTTTACTACTAAATCTGGACCTTGGGATATTGCTTTGGCTGCTGTACAAGCTGTTGCAATAGCTACTTCTGGTGCTGCTACTATTTCTAAGATGTTGAATACTACTAAAGACAATGCTAAATCTCAAGCACTATCTTCAACTTCTTTAGCTACTCTAATTGCACCTGTTCAATACACTCAAGATGTAAGAGGTGCAAGTATTGAAGGAGCTATAAAAGATTCTCGCGTATTTGTTGTCGAATCGGATATTTCTAGAACACAGCGAAAAGTATCAGTAACAGAAAATGAAGCGAGATTTTAAAAAATTAACGAATCTTTGAGACTATCTATATAGTTTTTAGAGACACTTAAACACTAAAAAACTTTAAGTACTATGAAACTAACAGATGAATTAAAGGTTTACTTCATACACATTAACGAAATGGATGAAACCGGAATGGACGCTATTAGTTTAGTGGACGTTCCGGCAGTCCAAAGAAACTTCCTTTGCTTTAATGAAGAGAAGAAGCCAGTAAGATTAGAGTTTGATGGAGCTAAACACATTATTACAGGTGTTGTTTGCTTAGCTGAAACTCCAATTTACCGTTATTCGGAAAGATATGGTGAATACTTTGTGGTATTTACTAAAGAGACAATAGCGAAGATGGTTGAAAAATATGCAAAGAAAGGATTGTTTAACTCAGTAAACCTACAACATGATGACGAAAAGTTTGTAGATGGGATTTATATGATTGAATCTTATATCACAAACAAAGAAAGAGGCATATCTCCAAAAGAGTTTGCTGATGTACCTGATGGCTCTTGGATTTGTTCTTATAAAGTAGAGAATCAAGAGTTATGGGATGAAATAGTTAATGGTGACAAGCTTAATGGTTTCAGTCTTCAAGGTCTATTCGATGTTTCCCCTGAGAGATTTGAAAAACAAGATAAACCGATGACCTTTGATGAATGGATTGAACAATATCTTTGAACCTAAATCAATGCAAAATAAACCTAAACAACTATGAACTTGAATTTGTTACAGTTAAGAAAACAATTACTTCAATTAGCTGAGATTAGCACAGACAAAGGCACTCTCATTATCGAGGGAGAGCTTGCAGAGGGCGTTGAAGTATTTGTAGAATCGGAAGAGGGTTTTGCTCCTGCTGCTGACGGTGAGTATATCTATGAAGATATGCTAATTGTTGTAGCAGAGGGTAAGATTTCCGAGCTTCGCAAAAAGAGCGGAGAGGATGAGCCTGCTGAAGAGACCCCGAAGGCAGAAGAGCAACCCGAAGAAATTAAGGAAGAGGAAGAGGAACAACCTGCTGAGGAAGCAAAGGAAGAATCTGAACCTGAACCTGATGAAAAAGACGCTAAGATTGCAGAACTAGAAGACAAACTAAATGAACTTGAAGCAATCATAGCTGAAAGAGACGCTAGAATTGCAGAATTAGAAGCAGAACTAGCACAAAAGCAAGAAGAACTAGAAATGTCAGCCGATGAGCCCGCTAAGGATAAAGTTAAGAGTGAGCAGAAAGTTGGCGCATTGAAGTATTTTTAACTAATTTAACCTTAAAAACCTAATTTAACTATGGCAATTAATGTATCGGCTTTGACAGCCTATGTAGAGGAGCAACGTCTTCCTCTTATTCGTAAAACTATTTTTGCTGCACCTTCCGTAAAGCATTTCAACCTTCAAACTGGTGTAAAGCATAGTGCAGCTCTTAACATTCTGAACACCTCTGTAGCTTTTGGTGATGGTGCTACTTGTGGTTGGGATGAGGCAGGTACTTCCGCTTTCTCACAGCGCGTACTTGAAGTTGGAAATTATAAGGTAAATATGTCGTTCTGTGACCGTGCAATGTTGAAGTATTGGAACGGTTATGAAGTTCGCGTAGCAGCTGGTCAGAAGAGTCTTCCGTTTGAGGAAGAGTTCGTTGATGGTGTTATTGAGGACATCAAGAACAAAATGGAGCGTAACATTTGGCAGGGTGTAAAAGCTACTGACCGTATGGATGGTATTCTGACTATCTTAGCAGGTGAGGCTTCTGTAATTAAACCGACTGTTTCGGCTTCTGCTACTACTTATGACAAAGCTCTTGCAGCTTACAAAGCTGTTCCGGCAGCTAAGCTAGACAAAGCAGCTATCTTCATGGGTGTAGATGAGTTCCGTGACTTGGTACTGGAGCTGACCGAGAAGAACCTTTATCACTACGACCCGAAAGTGGACGCTGAGATGGAGATTATCCTTCCGGGTACTTCCACTAAGGTTTATGGTGTTTCCGGTCTGAATGGTACTGCTAAAATGGTTGCAGCTGACCCCGAAAACATCTTCTACGGTGTTGATATGGAGGGCGATGACGAGAAGTTTGACCTCTGGTATTCTAAGGATAACCAAGAGTTCCGTCTTGCCATCAACTTCAATGCAGGTGTACAGGTTGCTTTCCCTGATGAGATTGTACTTGTAGGCTAATTTTTCTTCATAACATATATCCGAGGAGGGGTAGTCTAATAAAAAGATTACCCTTCCACCTTTAAACCTTTAAAACTATTTGATACTATGGCTTGTATTTCAATTACATTAAGCGGTTTGAATAACGCTTGTAAAGAGGCTTCCTTTGGAGGTATCAAAGAAGTTCTAATCGCACCGTATGAAGATGTAGCTAGCACGTCAGTAGATGCAACTTCTCACCTGCTTACTCCAACTATGGTAACTGGTAAGAAGTTCAAAACTTACAAACTTATGAAATCTACTGGTAGCTTAACTAGCACACTCAATACTAGCGAAACTAGTACTTCATACTTCACAAATGAGGTTACTCTTCAATTTATGAAAATAGAAACGACTAAGCGTATGGAGATTATGAGTCTGATGATGGGCTCCGTTGTAGTAATCGTAAAAGACGCCAATGATAAATACTGGTATCTCGGTAAAGATAACTACGTAGAGTGCTCAGCAGGTACGGCTACTACTGGTACGGCTTTTTCGGACGCTAACCATTATGAGCTTACCTTAACTGATACTTCGGCTGAGCTTCCATACGAGGTTGCTGAAACTGACATCACTCCTATTGCAGATCCGGCACCAGTAATCTAATAAAGATTAAACTTCAATCATTTTTATATACAGAAGGAGGGCATTAGATGAGTGAATAACTTTATTTAATACCCTCTTTCACTGTATATATACCTAATTAAGAAAAAACTATGATATATCTAAGTAAACACAAAACCTATATAAATGTCCCAAGACATTCATTTAAGGTTGATGGAGAATATACTCTCACAATCTCTTCTCCTGTTTCTGATGATGTTACTATAGTTGAGAATGGTGGTAATATTTCTACTAAACCACTCTATTATAAATTCGATTTAGACAGTCAACAGCTTTTGAGTATTCCGGATGGTGAATATACTTACAAACTTATTGGAAAGTATGACACCCTCTTGGAAGTAGGCTTGATTGTGATTGGAACGTATGATAGTGAGGATGTAGTTAATAACACTTTTAACTTAGAAAGCAAAATACAGTATCATGGATGAGAAATTAAGATTCGGTATTTATGATTCGACTGCTAAAGTGGTTCCTACCTTTGTTGAGAAAGATACAAACAGACCGTATCTAAGTTATGGAAATGATAATAGATTTCCGCAATACTTATGGGATTTGTATCTTAGGAGCGCTTTGTTACAGTCGATAATAACTGGAACACAGAATTATGTGTTAGGCGATGGGATTACTTACAATGAGAATTCCACGGTAAAAAAGATTTCTGAGTATGCCAATAAAGACGGTGAAACTCTAGAAGATATAATTAAAAAGGCTGCTCTAGACTACATGATTTTCGGAGGCTTTGCCTTACAGATTATCAATAACAAGCTTGGTGAAATTAGTGAAATCTATTGGTTAGATTTTCGTAATGTACGTCTCAACAAAGATGGAGATAAAGCATACTATTCAGATGATTGGATTAAACACGCTAATGACTATATAGTTTATGACATCTTTAATCCGGATGTAAAACAAAAGTCAAGTGTGTTCTACTTCAAAGGACATATCACAAGAGGTGTTTATCCTGTTCCTGTTTATAGTGGTGCGTTACATGCAATCGAGACTAGTACAGAAATCTCAAAATTCCATCTTAACAGCATATTAAACAACTTCTCAGGCAACTTCATTATTAACTTTAACAACGGTGCTCCATCTCCCGAAGTACAGGAAGAGATAGAGAGAAAAGTTAAGGCTAAGTTTGGAGGTGCAGACAATGCAGGGAAGTTTATGATTTCCTTCAACGATTCCAAAGAAAACGGAGTATCAGTTGAGAGAATACAAGACGATAACTTTGATAAGAAGTACGAGAATCTTAGAATAGACACTTATAAAGAAATCTTCATTGCATTTAGAGCTATCCCACAATTATTCGGATATGACTTAGAGAATGTAGGTTTTAATCAGCAAGAGTACGATTCTGCTTTTAAGCTATACAATAAAACTACTGTACAGCCTATTCAAAGAGACCTACAAAGAATATTTAACAGGATATTTGGTATAAGCGATTCAATCAGCTTTATCCCATTTAACTTAGACATTAAAGAATAAGGAGGGCTAAGCAATGAAAGAGATTTTTCTTATAAGTGAACAGACCTTAAAAAGTCGCACTATATTAAACAACAATGTAGATAACTCATATATTGCACCTGCCATTCGTGTAGCGCAAGATATGGGACTACAACCACTAATAGGTTCTAAGCTTTTTAATAGGTTAAAAGACTTAGTAGCTACAGGTGATATAGCAAAAGATGAAAATAGCGATTACAAGAAACTATTAGACGAATACATTACACCGTTCTTAGAAAATAAGGTAGTAGCTGATGTACAATTATCCTTGGTGTTCAAACTACGTAATCAAGGTGTAGTAAGCTTGACAGGAGAGAATGTTTATAACCCCTCTCTACGTGACATACAGTACTTAATACAGAACTATGAGAATAAAGCTAACTTCTATGGTTCTAGATTAAGTGACTACCTTAAAGCTAATAACTCCAAATATCCGGAATACTTGAAAATAGATTCTTGCGCTGATATGCCTTCTAATAAGGGTGCATATAATACAGGAATATTTTTAGGATAAGGAGGTAGTTATGAGCAGTGTAGAACTAATGGAAACTATAAAAAGGATTGCATTACACCAAATAGTAATTCAATCTGCCTTTGATGGAGACGCTTACCTTAATTGGAATAGCTCTGAAATAAGGTACGGAAGTTTTAATGTAAGCCTTAGAGATATAACTTACAATGGAAACTTAACTACTTATTCCTTAGTCCTGTATTATGGTGATAGGTTGTTACAGGATGGGTCTAATGCTAATCAGATATATACTGATGGCATTAACGCACTTCAATCAATCATTAACTTACTGAATAGAGCAAGTAATGTAGAGATTGAAGATGATATTAGATACACACCCTTTATACAAACTTTCGCTGATTATCTAGCAGGAGTTTACACTACTATAAACTTAACCACAGAAATGGAGGTAGATTATGAGCAATGTAGTTGAACTAATAGACACGATTAAGAAAATCGCTCTATCTCAAAACTTAATTCAATCTGCTTTTGACGGTGATGTTTATACTAACTGGAATAGTAGTGAAATTAAGTATGGAAGTTTTAATGTAGGTCTCCAAAGCATTTCGTATAGTAACAATCTAATTACTTATACGCTAATGTTATACTACGGTGATAGACTTCTCCAAGATAGAACGAACGCTAACCAAATATATGTAGATGGTGTTAATGCTCTTCAATCTGTTATTAACCTAATCAATACGGCTAGTAACGTAGAAATAGCAGGGGACATAATCTATACACCATTTGAGCAGAATTTCGCAGACTATTTGGCAGGAGTATATACAACAATAGACCTAACCACAGAAAGCTCTCTAGGTACTTGCTATGACAGCTTAACTATAAATTGGGTACTGGGAATGAATCTTCCTGCAATATTATCTTAAAACTATAGCACTATGGCAAAGACTAAGTTGAGAACTAACTATCAGGATGGTGAAGAGTTGTTAGCGTATGATGTGAACCTTATAACGGAGACCATCAATACCCTCAACGATAACGACGATTCACATACCCAAGAGATAGATGATATAAGTACCGAGATAACAAATATCAACTCGGATATAGAGGGTATAAATAATACTATAGAAGAGTTAGACCAAGAGAAACAGGACAAACTCACAGCAGGTATTAACATTACGATTGATGAAAACAATGTAATCTCTGCTGCTTCAACTGACCTTTCTGAGTATGCTAAGAAAAGCTACGTAGATGAAAAGGTACTAGATGAAGCACGTAGAGTAGATGCACTTGTACAACCTATTGCAGAAAAAGTAAGTGGTATTGAAACAGGAGCACAAGTTAATAAGATTGAGAGCGTAAAGGTTAATGGTTCTGCTCTTCCTATAGAAAATAAAGCTGTAGATATTGATTTAACCAATTACTACACAAGAGATGAAGCTGCAACAACGGCTGAGATTAACGCATTATTTGCGTAATAACCTTTTAATAATTTATAATTATGGCATTAAATGATAAATTGATTACCTATGGTAATTTAAGTACGTTTTACGATAACTTAAAATCGCATGACTTAGCCGATAAGCAGGATAAACTAACTGCCGGAGATAACATTACCATTGATGAGAATGGTGAAATTTCGGTGGACTTGTCAGAATATGCAAAAACTAGTGAGATTCCTACTAAGCTTACTGACTTAACTAATGATGGAAATTTCGTTCAAGACGCTTCTTATGTACACACCGACAATAACTACACAACTGCTGAGAAAAATAAACTCGCAGGTATAGCAGCAGGTGCAGAAGTGAACGTACAAGCAGACTGGAATGTTTCTGATAGTTCCTCTGACGCTTTCATTAAGAATAAACCACAAAATCTAGTACAGGACGCTAATTATGTTCACACGGATAATAATTACACGACCGCAGAAAAGACTAAGTTGGCAGGTCTAGAGAATTATGAACTACCACAAGCCTCTGCAACTACTCTCGGTGGTATTAAGGTTGGTGCTAATTTAAGTATTGATTGGGATGGTGTACTGAGCGCAGAAGATTCAGACGCTATTGTTGCAGTTGATACTTTACCCGCTGCTGCTGAGAATAAGACTAAGTTCTATCGCCTAAGTACTGATGAGAAAGTTTACATGTCAGTGAACGGTGGTAGTACTCCTAGCGACGCAAACCAAATTGACAATGCTTACTTCAACTTCTACGTAGAGGACGCATGGGTGCTCTGGGACTATATGTACAAAGGAGCGGTAAATATTCAGTGTTCTAATGGTACTGTAACGGCTTATAGATGGTACACAGAAGACAGTAACTATTTCACCAAGTTATCTTGCACCGACCAAGTGATGGAAACACCTTATCTGTCATCCTTCCTTGGAGCAGAGGACTTAGATTTAGATGTTACTTACAATGAAGGCACTGGAGTTTATTCTACCACCAAAACAGTAGAGCAGGTTCAAACTCTATTAAATGGTAACTTAGCTGCTAGCCATGATGTAATCCTTCACAGACTAGAGGGCGGTTATGAGTTTAAGGCAGTAGCAACTAAAGATGAGGTTGATGGTAAGCAGGACACATTAACAGCAGGAGATAACATTACCATTACCGGTAGTACAATCTCTGCTACTTTTGAAACTGCTACAACCGCTGATATTAACGCACTTTTCGCATAAATAAAATAAATACTAACTATGAACGAGGATAAACTAATTAGCTTGGATAACCTTAGTGCTTTCTATAATAATTTGAAATCACATGACCTAGCAGGTAAAGCGGACGCAAATTCCGTATATACTAAGTCAGAGGTTACTACTCTTCTAGATTCTTATCCTACAACTCAGGAAGTATTTACTAAACAAGAAGTAGAAGATTTACTACTTGCGTTGGAGGAAAAGATTTATACTAGATTGGGCGTAATTCCTGACCAACCGTACCCAAGTAACGAAGAATAATAAAGGAGGGACAGTAAAATGTCAGTGGAGGCAGTTAGAACTACTATTATCTGGACTGCTGCTGTGATTGCTTTCCTAGCAGGTGTGGGATTGTGTATAGCAGGTTTCACAGTCCCACCCGAAGGAGAGATTGATGGTTCTGTATTAGCTGCAACGGGTGAATTTCTAACTTTCTTCGGTAGCGTATTTGGTATTGGAGAGTTTACTAGAATACAACTAGCCAAAATCAGAGAAGAGGCGAGAGGAAAGAGAAAAGAAGCAGATAATAGTGTAGAATAAAAAAGTAATATATTTAACGTCATTCATAATATAGTGAGATACGGACTTTGCTTGTTTTATTGCCGTGTCCTATGTAAGTAAGAGGGAGGTCTATGGAGAGATTCTGTAGGTCTCCCTTTTACGGTAACTTATCCTTCTATTTTTAACTAGAAGACCTAAACACCTATATATTAAGTAGAAGACAATAACTAAACCTTAAAATTTTGATTAACTATGTGGAAAGACATTAAGAATTTTGAAGGCTACTATCAGGTTAGCGATAGTGGTGAGATTAGAAGTATTGACAGAACTATAGAAACCGCTAGAGGTACTTGGTTCTTCAAAGGAAAAGTGTTACAGCCTAATGTAGGAACTAACGGCTATTTGTATGTGAATCTAAGTAAAGCAGATAAAGGTCATACGGTTTATATACATAGGGCAGTAGCAGAAACTTTTTTAGGTAGAGTGGAAGGGCTAGAGGTGAACCATATCAACTCAAATAAACAGGATAACAGACTGGAAAATCTTGAATGGTTAGACAGACATACTAACGCTTCACTTGGGTCTCTCGGAAAACATAAGGATAACAGCATGGAAAAGAACCCAAAGGCTAAGAAGATTACTTGCATTACTACTGGAGAGACTTTTGGCTGTATAAAAGAGTTTGCATTAAAGTACAACCTCAATTATCATACAGTCAAGAACAAACTACAAAAAGGACTAAGAAACATTTACGGCTATGAAATTAACTTTGATTAGGAGATATAAGAAAGAGGACTACACAATAGGAGACCTCTATATAGATGGTAAGTGGTTCAGCAATACACTAGAAGATAGAGTGAGAGAGCTGAACACACTAGAAGATAAGGTGTACGGAAAGACAGCTATACCGGAAGGAGTTTATCAGGTCAAACTAACATACTCACCTAGGTTCAAGAAAATCCTACCCGAAGTCTTAAATGTTCAGTTCTTCAAGGGTATTAGAATCCATGCAGGGAACACAGCTGATGATTCTGAGGGCTGTATCTTGGTAGGTGAAAACAAGGCTAAGGGGAAGGTATTGAACAGCAGAAAAACCCTAGAAAGACTGATGAAAATACTAAAATCAGCCCAAGACCCTATAATTTTGCAGATTTTTTGAATTTTCTTGCCCAAAAATTTGCATATATCAAAAATTTTTAGTACCTTTGCAGTCGATTTATGGAAGGTAAGTTAGATACCTTAGTGACATTTATTGTAGAGAAAATTAAGAGTGACTTGAAATATCAGCACTCAGAGAAAGAACTCAGACTTAGCATGGAGAAAAACCTAACTAAGCGAGAGGTAAAGACGGTGAGGAAAGAGCTAACTAGAAGAACCGAATTTTTGGAGGATGGAAAGGTACTGCTGATAAACGATGTACTACTACTCCTAGACTGGTTCAAAGGTAATCAAACACACCAAACACTAATCTTAAATTACCAAGTTATCGAGTAGAGCGAAAGTACTAAAGAGACAAGAGTGAGGGAGGCTAAATTAACAAAGCCTCCTATTTTTTGTGTAATGACCGGAGTGAAGGAACTGAACGGAGGGAATGAAACACGTAAGTATGTCTCTATGTCAAGGTCGCTCTAGGGGTATAGGGGATATTATACTATTTATTCTTATTATCTCTATTATTCCTATCTATCATTTATAATCACTACTATACACATCAATATTTACAGAGAACGGACACTATCACACACTTTTTAATTCAACTCCCTCTTTTACTTATTCTTTAGCCGAAGCCCCTAGTGTAGAAAAGAGTTAAAAAGGCAGGAAAAGTACGACCGGAGCGGAGCGGAGGGAGTAGAAAAATAGTCATAAATATCTCTCTATTTATGCCAAAATTTTGAGGATTTTAGTTAAAACTTCGCTCGGTTTCACCTCGCTCAGCCTCCC
>CADBBS010000002.1 GCA_902793045.1 uncultured Lachnospiraceae bacterium | reverse complement strand
AAATCTAGCACCGATAACGATAAGCAAATCACTATCACTTACGCCGTAGTTAGATGTCTTTGTACCGTGCATACCAATCATGCCAGTGTAAAGTGGATTCTTTCCATCGATTACACCTTTACCCATCAAAGTGTCACATACAGGAGCGTTAATCTTTTCTACAAATTCTCTAACTTCTGCATCTGCCTCAGATATAGTAGCACCGCCACCAACTAATACGAATGGCTTCTTAGATGCTTCTATCATCTCACATACTGTCTCAATATCGTCATCATTGATTGTGTCTGATACGCGCTCAACTTTAACCGGCTTCTTACTTTCAAACTCAATTTTGTTTGCAGTAACATCCTTTGTGATATCAACTAATACTGGACCAGGTCTTCCTGACTTTGCGATTCTGAATGCATCACGAATAGTGTCTGCCAAATCTTCTATTTCTTTAACAATATAGTTGTGTTTTGTAATAGGCATTGTTACACCTACAATATCGATCTCTTGGAAAGAATCTTTACCAAGACCAGACTTAGCAACGTTAGCTGTAATTGCAACTAGTGGAACTGAATCCATGTATGCTGTCGCAATACCTGTAACTAAGTTTGTAGCACCAGGGCCTGATGTTGCAAAACAAACACCAACTTTACCTGTGCTTCTAGCATAACCATCTGCAGCGTGTGCAGCACCTTGCTCGTGTGAAACAAGATAGTGGTTAATTTTATCTTCTTTGTAGATGGCATCATAAATATTTAGGATTGTTCCTCCTGGATATCCAAATACTGTATCAACGCCTTGTTCTTTCAAACATTCAACTACTATTTCTGAACCATTAAGTAACATATTATCACTCCTTTATTCCTTCTTTGCCTCGGGCGCTTATTCTTTAATCTCTAAGATTGCTCCCTTAGCACCACTTGTAACCATCTTTCTGTATCTGTCTAAGTAACCTGTTGTAACTGTAGGCTCCTTAGGTGTCCAATTCTTACGACGCTCTTCTAGTACGTCGTCACTGACGGCTACGTCCAGTGTGTATTCAGGAATATTGATTTTTATAATGTCGCCTTCCTCTACCAATGCGATAGGTCCGCCTACTGCAGCTTCAGGAGAAATATGTCCGATGGACGCTCCTCTTGATGCTCCTGAGAATCTACCGTCTGTGATTAGAGCAACTGTATCGTCTAAGCCCATTCCAGCAATAGCTGAAGTAGGATTTAGCATCTCTCTCATACCAGGGCCACCCTTTGGTCCCTCGTATCTGATTACTACAACATCTCCAGGTTTAATCTTTCCACCCTTGATAGCTGCTATAGCATCTTCTTCCGAGTCAAATACTCTGGCTGGTCCTTCGTGTACTAGCATCTCTTCCTTAACAGCTGAGCGCTTAACTACAGAACCGTCTGGTGCCAAGTTACCTTTAAGCACTGCAAGTCCACCAGTCTTTGTATAAGGATTATCAGTAGGTCTGATAACCTCCTCGTTTTTATTTACGCAATCTTTAATATTCTCGCCAACAGTCTTTCCAGTTACTGTCATACAATCTGTATTTAGCAAGCCAAGATCAGCTAACTCTTTCATAACTGCCCAAACACCACCTGCTTCGTTTAGGTCTTCCATATATGTAGGACCTGCTGGAGCTAAGTGACAAAGGTTTGGAGTCTTCTCACTGATTTCATTTGCAAAACCAATGTCGAAGTCAAAACCAATCTCGTGTGCGATAGCTGGAAGATGTAGCATACTATTTGTACTACAACCAAGTGCCATATCAACAGTTAGCGCATTTAAGATAGCGTCTTTTGTCATAATGTCTCTAGGTCTAATATCTTTTTCTAGCATATCCATTACAGCCATACCTGCATGTTTAGCTAGCTTAATTCTCTCTGAGTAAACAGCTGGAATAGTTCCGTTTCCTTTAAGTCCCATTCCAAGAGCTTCCGTCAAACAGTTCATTGAGTTTGCAGTGTACATTCCTGAACATGAACCACATGTAGGACAAACTTTCTCGACAAACTCCTGTACCTGCTCATCTGTCATCTTTCCTGCAGCATGTGAGCCGACAGCTTCAAACATAGATGAAAGACTTCTCTTCTGTCCCATAACATGACCTGCCATCATAGGTCCGCCTGAGACAAATACTGTAGGAACATTTACTCTAGCAGCTGCCATCAAAAGTCCTGGTACGTTTTTGTCGCAGTTAGGAATCATAACGAGCGCATCAAACTGATGAGCCAAAGCCATACACTCTGTAGAGTCTGCAATCAAATCTCTAGTAACGAGTGAATACTTCATTCCGATATGTCCCATAGCAATACCATCACAAACTGCGATAGCTGGGAACTCAATAGGTGTTCCGCCCGCCATAGCAACGCCCATCTTTACGGCTTCTGCTATTTTATCCAAATTCATATGGCCTGGTACTATCTCATTGTATGAGCATACGATACCAACCAAAGGTTTTTTCAATTCTTCTTCTGTAAGACCAAGTGCATTAAACAATGATCTTTGAGGTGCTGTCTGCATCCCTTGTTTTACTGCATCACTTTTCATAATTGGTCCTCCTTATATTCTACTTACAATCTCATCACCCATCTGTTTACAACCAACTAGTGTCATACCCTCTGAGTGAATATCAATTGTTCTAATACCATCTTCTAAAACTCTTTCCACTGCCTTTTCTACTGCATCAGCCTCTTCGTCCAAGTCAAAGGAATATCTAAGCATCATAGCTGCGCTAAGTATTGTTGCAATAGGATTAGCTTTGTCTTCTCCTGCAATATCAGGCGCTGCTCCGTGACTAGGCTCATATAAACCGAATTTGTCTTCTCTTAAGGATGCTGATGAAAGCATTCCGATTGAACCTGTAATCATACTAGCTTCGTCCGATAAGATGTCACCAAACATATTCTCAGTAACTACTACGTCGAACTGTGCTGGATCTTTAACCAACTGCATAGCCGCATTATCAACTAACATATGCTCTAGTGTTACTTCTGGATAATCCTTAGCAACTTCATTCACAACTTTGTCCCAAAGTCTAGATGAATCAAGTACGTTTGACTTATCCACGCTAATCACTTTTTTATTTCTCTTCATTGCAATCTCGAAAGCCTTAATTGCAATTCTTCTAATCTCATTTTCGTTGTAGACTAATGTGTCTTTAGCAGTCATTACTCCGTCCACTTCTTTAGTCTCTCTTTCGCCAAAGTAAAGACCACCAGTAAGCTCACGGACGATAATCATATCAAAACCCTTATCAGCAACCGACTCTTTCAAAGGACACGCGCCTTTAAGTTCTTTGTAGAGGTATGCCGGACGAAGGTTGGCAAAAAGTCCAAGTCCTTTTCTAATAGCAAGTAGTCCTGCTTCAGGTCTTAGGTTTGGTGCCAAATCGTACCAACTATCCTTTCCAACTATTCCGCCTACAGCTCCAAGCAAAACTGCATCGTTTTCTTTCGCTGTAGCAAGCGCCTCATCAGTCAAAGGCACACCGTGCTTATCTATAGAAACACCACCCATATCTACTTCTGTGTAGTTAAAAGTATGGCTAAATTTTTCGCCCACTTTATCTAGTACTTTAGTGGCTTCTTTTACTATTTCTGGTCCTATTCCATCTCCTGGAATAGTTGCAATATTAAAGTTCATAATATCCTTCTTTCTAATAGCATTACTTTAATGATTTAAAGTTACGCAATATCTTATAAATTATACCATAAATAAAGTCAAATTCAATGACTAGATATGCTATTTAGGAATAAAAAAACAGCTATCAGATCTCATCTGATAGCTGAAAATTTTAAAACTTATAGACTTATTCCTCGGTTGGTTTTTCAACGTCTACAATAGCCTGTTTCTGCATTGGAATTCGGCAGTTCTTATTACCACCAAATTCTACGATTACTGTGTCATCTTGAACGTCAATAACCATTCCGTAGAATCCACTCGAAGTAAGCACGCTATCGCCAACTTCTAGATTACCGAGTAAGTCTTTTTGTTTCTTTTCATTCTTCTTCTGAGGTCTGATTAACAAAAAGTACATTGCTCCGACAATGACGACGACGTACAAAACTATCATCCACATGTTACCCATGCCGCCTGATGATTTTTGACCAGCTGCTAAAAGTAAATTTGCAAGTGCTAACATTTATTCCTCCTAAATTTTGTTTAAAAATTAATTATTAATATAATAAAGTATTTATTCGTTTATTTCAAGGACTTTCTAGTCTTCTCCGCCTGCCTCAAATCCTGCTAGTTTATTCTTCTTGTACTCTTGGAAGTTATTATTTGCTATTGCATCCCTAATTTCTTCCATCATTTTATTATAGAAATATAGGTTATGAAGAACGCAAAGTCTCATTCCAAGCATTTCCTTAGCCTTAATCAAATGTCTAATATACGCTCTAGAATAGTCTCTACAAGCAGGACACTGACATCCTTCCTCTATTGGTCTATCATCAAGTTTAAACTTCTCATTCAAAAGATTCATTTTTCCATGATTTGTGTAAACATGCGCATGACGACCATTTCTAGATGGATAAACGCAGTCAAAGAAATCAACTCCTCGTTCCACTGCCTCTAGAATATTTGCTGGAGTACCAACTCCCATCAAATAAATCGGCTTATCACTTGGAAGATGTGGCTCAACAGCCTCTATAATACGATACATCTCCTCGTGGCTCTCACCTACAGCAAGTCCACCTATAGCATATCCAGGAAGATCTAAATCTGCTATCTGTTTAGCATGTTCAACTCGAATATCATCATAAACTCCACCTTGGTTAATACCAAACAATAGTTGTTCTTTATTAATCGTGTCATCTAGAGAGTTAAGTCTAGCCATTTCTTTTTTACATCTCTCGAGCCATCTAGTTGTTCTATTAACTGACTCACGAATGTATGACTTCTCTGCCACACTAGATGGGCATTCGTCAAAGGCCATGGCTATGGTAGATGCAAGGTTTGATTGAATCTGCATACTCTCCTCTGGTCCCATAAAGATTTTGCGACCATCTATGTGCGAATGAAAATGCACACCCTCTTCTTTTATTTTACGAAGCTCCGCCAAAGAGAACACCTGAAATCCACCAGAATCAGTAAGGATTGGTCTATCCCAGTTCATAAACTTGTGAAGTCCGCCTAAGTTTTTGACGACGTCGTCTCCTGGGCGTACATGCAAATGATATGTGTTAGATAGTTCAACCTGGCATCCAATTTCCTTTAAATCGACAGAAGAAACAGCCCCCTTAATAGCGGCGGCTGTTCCCACGTTCATGAACACTGGAGTTTGAATCACTCCGTGAACTGTATGAAACTCTCCTCTTTTGGCATTGCCATCCTTATTCAATATCTTAAACATAGCAATGATTATAACATTATTTTATGTTTATGTTAATCCCACTCTTGATAGGATTTTCCTGTTCCTTTGATGAGGTCAAAATTAGCAAATCCTTCGCCTATTCCAGGACCATTGTATTCTAGTAGGTTTCCATTTGATTCAATTAGTGAACAATAATACTTTGAGTCGCTTCCTGCAAAAGTAATTGATGTTTCCGTCGAATCATTTTTAACTGCGATTTTCGCTTTTAAATATATAGGTTTTGTAGAAGATAGTTCAACACCTTTGTCTGGGATATCTGTCCAAGTTTTTCCATCAGTACTGTACTGAATTAACTGGAATGAATATCTGTGTTGATCTGCCTCTGGTGCATCTTTCTTTTCATAGCAATAATATCCAGTATCTACTTCGTCTGAAACCTTATTCAAAAATACTGTTGTGCCATCATATTTATCACCCTTAGATACTTTGAATATAGCTTCTAGTTCTTTTTGTTCATAAACTCCAGATTTAGTAAGCGATTCTATCTTATAACTTGCATGGAAGTTTACTGCTGGAATCTCAAGCATCTTTGAGATCTTCGAATAGTATTTCTTCTTACCTTTCTTAACGTAAGCTTTGCATTTATACTGGTATGTCTTTCCTGCCTTTACAGTATTATCGTAGTAAAAACCATCTTTAGTCTTCTTCAAATACATTTTCTTTGCTGTACACTTTGTGCCTTTTACTGTTCTGTAGAAAACAAACTTTATTTTCTTTGGACTATATCCGTTATATCCAACATCTGTATAAAAATATAGTTTTTTACGAGAGTTAGTATAATTTTCGCCGTAACCACCATTACCTATAGTAGCTCTCTCAAAGCCTTTACACTTGTTATCCATGTAGTCTTTGTTAAATGTAGTCTTGATAACTTTTCCATTTTTAACTGCCTTTACATAGTAAGCATAGTATTTATTCTTCTTAACCTTTTTATCTGTATACTTTCTCTTGTAAACAGTTTTAATCTTCTTAAATTTGCTCTTCTTTGGTGTCTCTTCACTTCTCTTAACTTTCGCTCTATATACTACATATTTTTGAGTTCCTTTTACTTTGCTCCAGCTAACAGAGATAGATTTAAGATTAGCTGTTAGATGCTGCTTAAATCTTTTAGCTTGCACTGCATTCGGTGTAAAAGTGATAACTGAAAGCGCCATCGCTAATACCATTAAACTTGTGAGTAATTTCTTCATTGTTACTTCCTCCGTTCTTTATTATGTACCTATATCGTAAGTAATAAACATTAAAACAACATTAGAAAATCAATCATTATCGTAATATCCCGTTCCTTTACCCTCAAGAAAATTTACATATGCAAACAAATCTCCATATTCCGGACTTTTATATTCATAAATACTATCATTAAAATATAATATAGATTGGTTACAACTTTTATCTTGTCCACCAAAATAAATATCTTTCTCATCAAGATCATACTCATTGTATAAAGTTCCTGTAAGATAAATTGTTTGCTTGCTCTTAAGTTTTACCCCGTTTTCTGGAATTGTTTTCCAACCACTATTTTCAAACCTATAACTTTTGAGTCCAAAGAAATAGTGATGCAAACTGCTCACTTCATCTTCCGGTCCTTTCATATTCGCTTCATAAAGAGGAAGCGAATTATCATAATAGAACTTCGACTCATATGTGCATAATTTTCTGAACTCATCAAAATCGAATGAATCCATATTATTATTCTTAAAAATAGTGTCGCCATTGTATTTGCTTGAACTCGTAATTTTAAAACTAATATCTAAAGTTTTTCTATCTTTATAAACTCCAGCAGGCGTTAAACACTCAACTTTATACTCTGCTGTATATCTCGGAATAAAAATTTTCTTTATAGAAGACATCTTCGAATATATCTTCTTTCTTCCTCTCTTAATATAAGCTCGTACTTTATATTGATGTATGCGGCCCGTTTTCACCCATTCAATATTAAGTTTCTTTGACTTAATTCCTTTTGCCTTTTTAGTACCAACTTTATAAAATTTCTTTCCATATTTGTGGTAATAAACAAAACGAACATTTTTATAACCCTTTGCACCTTTTAATTTAGCACCTAGGTCCTGTTCAACATCCTCTCCATTATAATGATACCCATAGTTAATAACTACAGGCTTAAGTTTTTTAAAACTCTTGTGCGTCTTTGCCGAAACACAAAAAACAAAACAACAAGACATTAAAACTGCTAAAACTAAAAGTACTATTTTCTTCATTTTAGTTCCTCCTCATTAATAATTATACACCAATAATATGATTTATTTATTAAAATAAGATTAGAAACTCACATTTCTTATATTTGCTATTACATATAGGAATTGCTATAATTATTTGAAATGAAGGAGGTCATTATGGCTGGTTCAACATTTGGAAAAATATTCAAAATTACTACATGGGGTGAATCTCATGGAAAGGCTTTAGGCGTGGTAATTGATGGTTGCCCTGCTGGTCTTGAATTGTCTGAAAAAGTCATTCAACCTTTCTTAGACCGTAGAAAACCAGGTCAATCTGAGATTACAACTCAGAGAAATGAATCTGATGAGGTTGAAATCTTATCAGGTGTTTTCGAGGGCAAAACTACTGGCACTCCTATTTCAATGATTATTAAAAATGAAGATCATAACTCAAATGCATATGACGAGTTAAAAGATGTATATAGACCAGGACACGCAGACTTAACATATGATGCAAAGTATGGTTTTAGAGATCACAGAGGCGGTGGACGCTCTTCTGGTCGTGAAACAGTTGCTAGAGTTTGTGCTGGTGCGGTTGCGTCAAAGATATTGGCACAATTAGACATTAAAGTTAATGCTTTCACAAAATCAATTGGAGATGTAGTTTTACCTGAAGGTGAAATTGATTTTTCAGTTCAAAACATTGTAAATATGCCAAACAGTGAATATGCAGAAAAAGCAATTGAGTTAATAAATGAGAAACGTTCCGAAAAAGATTCTGTAGGTGGAACTATTGAATGTATAGTCGATGGTTGTCCTGCTGGATTGGGTGAACCTGTATTTGATAAACTTGATGCTAATCTTACAAAAGCAGTTATGAGTATTGGTTCAATTAAAGGTGTTGAGATTGGTTCAGGATTTGATGCTTCTACTTCTACTGGTAGTTTAAACAACCAAGAAGGTGCCGGCGGAATATTAGGCGGAATAAGTAACGGACAGCAAATCAAACTTACTGCAGCCGTTAAACCAACTCCATCTATCGCACAAGAACAACAAACAACGGACAAAGACGGCAACGATGTCTCAATAGAGATTCACGGCCGCCACGACCCAGTAATAGTTCCACGCGCATGCGTAGTAGTCGAATCAATGGTTGCCATCACACTAGTCGACGCTTTACTCGAAAACATGTCTTCAAGAATCGACGGAATAATTGATTTTTATAAATAAGTATTAGAAGGCACTTTGAAACAATCTGCAGAAGCGGTTGATTTGATTAATCAATGTGAAAAAAATATTAGGGACAAAAATTGTTTTACAGGAACAATTTTTGAAGCGAACAAAAAGGAGTTTTCATAAAGAAAACTCCTTTTTTTGAGCTGATGCCCTAAATATTTTTTGAACAGTGATTACTAACAAATCACCGTTTCGAAGCCGTTTCAAAGTGCTTAATAATAATTATTTATAAATAGGATATTTATCCGTCAATTCTTTAACCATAGCTTTTACTTTTTCAGTATTGCCCTCAGCATCTTCTGCTATCAAATTCATACACTCAGCAATTACATCCATATCCTCAGGCTGAAGACCTCTAGTTGTAACAGATGGTGTACCAATTCTTACACCTGATGTAGTACCTGGCTTTTCAGGATCATTTGGAATAGAGTTCTTGTTACAAGTGATATTAGCCTTATCAAGTGCAATCTCAAATTCTTTACCTGTGATACCTTTACTTCTAAGGTCAACTAGCATTAAGTGGTTGTCTGTACCACCTGATACCAAATCAAATCCTCTATCTACTAAACCTTTTGCAAGAGCCTGTGCATTAGCTGCAACAGTCTGTGCATAAGTCTTAAAGTCATCTGATAATGCTTCTTTGAAGCAAACTGCTTTTGAAGCGATTACATGCATAAGTGGTCCACCCTGGATACCTGGGAACACAGCTTTATTTAGCTTGTGCTCTGTTGCAAACTCTTCACTTGAAAGAATAAGTCCACCACGTGGTCCTCTTAATGTCTTATGTGTAGTAGTTGTTGTAACATGAGCATATGGGATTGGGCTCTCGTATGCACCACCAGCCACAAGACCAGCGATATGAGCCATATCTACCATTAGGAATGCTCCTACTTCATCTGCAATCTCTCTAAATTTCTTAAAATCTATTTTTCTAGGATAAGCACTAGCACCTGCAACAATAAGTTTTGGCTGGCACTCTTTTGCTATTCTTAGAACTTCATCGTAATCGATAAATCCGTCATCATTTACACCGTAAGGCACGATGTCAAAATATGTACCTGACATATTTACTGGTGAACCGTGAGTTAAGTGTCCACCTGCATCCAAGCTCATGCCCATAACAGTATCACCTGGTTTAACTAGTGCGAAGAATACTGCCATATTAGCCTGTGCACCTGAGTGAGGCTGAACATTTGCATATGTACAACCAAACAATTTCTTAGCACGTTCTCTAGCAATATCTTCTACCACGTCCACATATTCGCATCCGCCGTAATATCTCTTTCCAGGATATCCTTCAGCGTATTTATTTGTAAGTGGGCTGCCCATTGCTGCCATAACAGCCTTAGTTACAATATTTTCAGAAGCGATCAATTCAAGATGAGATTCCTGTCTGTCAGTCTCATTTTGGATTTCAGCTGCCACTTCTGGATCAAAATTCTTTACTTCGTCAAAACTAAACATTTTACTCTCTCCTTTGTTTAAAACATCTTTTAATACTTTATCATAACCAAGGCAAAAATTAAATAAAAAATTTACTAAATTTGTGTCGTATTGTATGAGATACTTCGTCAAAAACGGAATGTTCAACAGTCCGATTTATTGGTCATCTGAGTGTATAAAATATATAACGTACAAATGAATAGGAGGTTAAGTATGAAAGATGATTATTCTAAGAGTTTTCTAGAATATAATCAATTTGGCGATCGACTTGCGCAGCTGCGAATTGAGCATGGCATTTCTGCTAGAGATTTAAGTTTAAGCATTGGGCAAAACGAACACTATATTAACCAAATCGAGAATCACTGTTTTTACCCCTCTATGCGAACATTCATTTACATTTGTGAGTATTTATGTATTACACCTTGCCATTTTTTCAACATAGACATTGAAAGTCCATACGATATTGACATTATTGTTGAACAGATTTCAGAAATGTCATCAGAGAATCGCAATTTGATTAAACTGCTCTCACTATGTCTTGAATAAAAAAGTTGGTGCCGAAACACCAACTTCATAATTTATTCTTCAGTTTTTACTATATTAAGTGATAGTTCTTCTAACTGCTTTTCATCTACAGTACCTGGAGCCTCACTCATCAAGCAAACTGCATCTTTATTCTTAGGAAATGCTATCACTTCTCTTATGTTGTCTTCTCCTGCCATATGCATCACTAGTCTATCGAGACCATATGCCAATCCAGCGTGTGGTGGCACTCCATATTTAAATGCATCAATTAAGAAACCAAACTGCTCATGAGCCTGCTCATCTGTAAAGCCGATTGCTCTAAGCATTTTTTCTTGAACATCACTCTGGTGGATTCTTACACTACCTCCACCAATCTCAGAACCGTTCAAAACAATGTCGTATGCTTCTGCATGAACCTTTCCTGGATCCGACTCAATATACTGAATATCTTCTTCCTTAGGCATTGTGAATGGATGATGCATTGCAATGTATCTCTCCTCTTCATCTGACCACTCAAACTGAGGGAAGTCCACAACCCATAAGAAGTTATACTTATTCTCATCAATCAATTCTAATTCTTTTCCAAGTTCAAGTCTTAGTGCTCCTAGAACATTCCAAACAATCTTATTTGTGTCCGCTGCAAAGAGCAATAAATCTCCAGGTTCACCCTTCATAGCAGTAACTAATGCTTCTAGTTCTTCTTCTGACATGAACTTAGCAAATGATGATTTGTAGGTTCCATCTTCATTTATACATAGATAAGCAAGTCCCTTTGCACCATTTCCTTTGGCGCTCTCCACTAGCTTGTCAATTTTCTTACGTGACATTGCTCCCTGACCTTTAACATTAAGACCACGAACTGAGCAACCATCTTCATCGGCAGGGCCTGCGAATACGCCGAAGCCGCATCCTTTGACGACGTCTGTCACATCAGTTAGTTCCATTTCAAAACGCGTGTCAGGCTTATCTGAGCCGAATCTATCCATAGCCTCTTGCCATGGCATTCTCTCAAATGGAATTTGAACATCAACATCTAACACTTCCTTAAATAGCGCCTGAAGCATGCGCTCGTTTACTTCCATAACATCCTCTGCTTCCACAAATGATAACTCCATATCAATCTGTGTAAACTCAGGCTGTCTGTCAGCTCTTAAGTCCTCATCTCTGTAGCACTTTGCAATCTGGATATATCTGTCGCATCCAGAACACATGAGCAACTGCTTGAAAAGTTGTGGACTCTGAGGCAAAGCATAAAAATGTCCAGGATGAACACGACTAGGAACCAAATAGTCTCTAGCGCCCTCAGGTGTACTCTTACAAAGCGTAGGAGTCTCTATCTCAAGGAAACCTTCTTTTGCCATAAATGAACGAACAAAAGTTGTTACATCAGAACGAAGTTTCAAATTGTTCTGAAGGTTTTGCTTTCTCAAATCTAAATATCTATATTTAAGTCTTAACTCTTCTTTTGTGTTTGCACCCTCTTCCACTGGGAATGGAGGTGTCTCTGACTCTGAAAGAATACGAAGTTCTTTGGCAGTGATTTCAATATCACCTGTCTTCATATCTTCATTAACTGCGCCGTCTCTTGCTCTAACCTCACCTCTTACAGCAATAACAAACTCGCTTCTAAGAGTGCCGGCCTTTTCGAAGATTTCGCCGTCGTTTTCGTCAAACACAATCTGAACTAAGCCACTTCTATCTCTAAGGTCAATAAAGATAAGAGAACCTAAGTTTCTTCTCTTTTGAACCCAGCCCATAACTGTGACTTCTTCGCCAATATTTTTGTTTGATACTTCTGTACATCTGTGACTTCTATGAAGTCCCTTAATTGTTTCTGACATATTTACTCCTTATAAAACTCCTCAAAGTTTGTATATCCTTGCTCGGATAATTGTTCTTTTTGGAATCTCTTATTCTTATTCATTCTAGCAACTAAAATCTGTTTGCCATTCTGTCTCTCAGCATTTGCCTTTTCAATAATATCTGATAAAGCCTTGCCCTCAACACCCTTTTCAATTAAGTAGCAAACTTTATCTTCATTTTCTGGAATTTCAAATCCTTGCTCCATCATAAGCAAAATGATTCTCTCAAATCCAATCGAGAAACCACATGCAGGTGTGTCGTTTCCGGTGAACTGTCCAACCATCTTGTCGTATCTTCCGCCGCCACCGCAGCTTCCACCAAACTCAGGAATGGCAATCTCAAATATTGTTCCTGTGTAATATGACATTCCACGAACCAAAGTAGGATCAAAAACTATATCGTAATTATCTGTCTTTGCATTCTTTACGCTATCAATAATTTCATCCATCCACTGCTTTACATCATCTGCAAAGCTATCACCTAATTTGTCTGATAAGTATGCGATAGGATCTGATTCATTTTCAATCTCACTAAATAGTGATGTGTATTTTTCTACAGCGTCATCATTAAAGCCATCTTTAACTAATACTTCTTTGACGCCGTCTAGTCCTATCTTGTCCATCTTATCTAGTGTGATAAACACTTGGTCAAAGTCATCCGCATTAAAACCAGAATACTCTGCCATAGCTTTTAGGATTCTTCTATCGTTAATTCTGATTTCAAAATTCTTAAAACCAAGTTTTGTTAGCGTGCTAGATGTAGCAAGTATAAGTTCAATCTCTGCTAAGTTAGTTGCATCACCTAGTATATCGATATCGCACTGCATAAACTGACGATATCTTCCACGCTGTGGGCGGTCAGCTCTAAACACATTGCCCATCTGAAGCGCCTTGAAAGGTGTTGGCAATTCATTAGCATTCTTTGAATAATAGCGCACCAAAGGAACAGTTAAATCATATCTAAGTCCGCTGTCTACCAAGTCAGCTTCAGCTTCAGCAGTCTCTAGATTTAACTTCTCGCCACGCTTTAATATTTTAAATATTAACTTTTCGTTCTCTCCACCCTGCTTGCTTGTTAAGTTCTGAATGTTCTCAACAACAGGAGTTTCGATTTGTGAAAAACCATATGAAAGGTATGT
This sequence comes from uncultured Lachnospiraceae bacterium, assembly GCA_902793045.1. Classification (GTDB taxonomy): domain Bacteria; phylum Bacillota; class Clostridia; order Lachnospirales; family Lachnospiraceae; genus Eubacterium_G. Next base: position 30,949 of record CADBBS010000002.1, on the reverse strand, counting down.
CTCTTCAATCACGCGCTTAACGTAATTTCTAACCTTCATCTCGTCTGGCATAATATCTTTCATGCCAGTCATCGGTTTCTTACTTAAAGCCATAATGTTTCTCCTTAATAAAATCTCTTTTCGTTTTCTATAGTTGTTTGCTCATTGTGTCCAGCTAGCACTACTGTGTCTCCTGGAAGTGTGAGCAACTTATTTCTAATTGAATCTAGTATCTCTCTTTCGCTTCCGCCAGGGAAATCTGTTCTTCCTCTGCTCATGCAAAAGAGTGTGTCTCCTGAAAATAACACTCCTTCATCCTCCACATAAAAGCAACCGCTTCCTGGAGTATGACCTGGAGTCAAAATAAATTTCATCTTGATACCAGCAATCTCAAGTTCTTCGCCATCTCTTATAGAAATGTCAGGCTTTACAATCATGCCCTCGCCAAAGAATACAGATAAATTATTATTATAATTTTGCATAAACTTTGACTCTTCTTCTGACACATATACTTTAATGTTGTATCTATCTCTTAACTCATCTACAGCGCCAATATGATCGAAATGACCATGTGTAAGAAGAATAGCTTTAGGTGTCATTTGCATCTGTTCAATAATTCTAGAAATCTTAAGAGCACTTCCACCCGGGTCTATTATAAAACCTTCGTTAGTCTCTTCATTTTTAACTATATAACAGTTAGTAAATGCTTCACTAACTAAAACATTTTTAATCTCCATACTTTATCCTTTAAAACTTTAGTCTTTAACAGTTTAAAGTCTAACTAGCTGTTCTTTCTATATCAATAATACTGTCAATCTGTCTTATTTTAGCAATAATATTATTTAGCTCGTCAGTACTGTTAATCTGGAATGCCATAGTTATAGTAGCAATTTCATTTTTGCTAGTTCTACTGTTAATAGACAATACGTCGATATCGTTCTCGGTAAATATCTTTGACAAGTCTGACAAAATACCAACTCTGTTGTGAGCATAGATAACAATCTCTGTGTTGTACTTTCCTTCGTGACTGCTCTGGTCTTCTGCCCAGCTTGCTTCAATCAATCTGTTTCTTTCCATTTCTGGAAGATTAATCATATTTACACAGTCTGTTCTGTGAAGTGAAACACCACGTCCACGTGTGACAAAACCAACAATCTCATCACCAGGTACAGGTGTACAACACTTCGAGAAACGAACTGCTACATCGTCCATACCTTCCACGATAACACCACTCTTTGAACTGCTAATCAAGCCTTGTCCCTGAGCGTTCTTATCTATAATATCTATAACTTGTTGATCTGTGATAGGCTCATCATGGTCTTTCTTATATTGGTCTAGAAGTCTATTTACAATCTGACCTTCTTTTAGTCCACCATGTCCTACTGTGGCAAGTAAAGCATCCCACTCTTTGAAACCATACTTAGTACGAACAATGTCCATATACTTAGGTTTCATTATTTCTTCTAGATTAATACTCTTAGTCTTGCAATAAGCCTTAATCAAATCATTACCGCGCTCAATATTCACTTCCTTATTCTGTGATCTGAACCACTGATTAATCTTATTCTTAGCTTGAGTACTCTTAACAATCTTTAACCAATCACGGCTTGGTCCACTTGAGTTATTTGATGTAAGAATTTCAATTCTATCTCCATTCTTAATCTCGTAATCAATGTTAACCATCTCACCGTTTACTTTGGCGCCAATCATCTTATTACCCACAGCACTATGGATACTGTATGCAAAGTCTACTGGTGTTGAGCCGTTAGGCAAGTTCTTAAGGTCACCATCTGGAGTGAAACAATAAACATTGCCTGAGAACATATTCAAGTCATCCTTCAACAAATCAAGGAATTCTTGGTTGTCAGTCATGTCTCGTTGCCACTCAAGGATTTGACGAAGCCAACTAATCTTTTGTTCTTCGTTGTCATCACCAGTTAGGTTCTCTTTATATTTCCAGTGCGCAGCGATACCATATTCAGCAGTTCTGTGCATCTCCGCTGTACGAATCTGGATTTCAAACGGCTGACCGTTTGGCGCAATCAAAGATGTGTGAAGTGACTGGTACATATTTTCTTTAGGCATAGCAATGTAGTCTTTAAATCTACCAGGCACTGGTGTGAATTTCTCGTGGATAATACCGAGAGCACCGTAACACTCCATAACGCTGTCCACAATAATTCTTACCGCAAAGATGTCGTAAATCTGATCCAAAGTCTTGTGCTGATTTACCATCTTTTTGTATATACTAAAGTAGTGCTTAACACGACCGTCGATAGTCGCTTTAATGCCAGCCTTTTCTACATAGCCAGCCACTACTTCTATTAGCTCATTCATAAAGTCTTCGCGGTGCTCAAGTCTTTGGTGAACACCCTCTACCAACTCATCATATTTTTCAGGCTCAAGATATCTTAGTGACAAGTCATCAAGCTCAATCTTAATCTTACTGATACCAAGTCTGTCAGCTATTGGTGAGTAAATATCAATAGTCTCTCTAGATGTTTCTTTTTGGCCCTCTGGACTTCTATACATAAGTGTACGCATATTGTGAAGTCTATCAGCAAGTTTAATCAAGATAACTCGTATATCCTTTGCCATCGCCAAAAACATCTTACGTAAGTTCTCGGCCTGTTTTTCAACTTTGTCTACATCGTAATCCAATTTTGTAAGTTTAGTAACACCATCCACTAGGTCAGTTACTTCTTCGCCGAAGGCGCTTATCATATCCTCACGTGTCACGCTTGTGTCTTCCATAACATCGTGAAGCAAAGCTGCCATAATGGATTCTTTATCTAACTCTAGATCTGCCAAAATGAGCGCAGTATGAAGAGGGTGAATAATGTATGGTTCACCTGATTTTCTCTTTTGATCTTTATGTGCTTCTTTCGCAAACTTGTAAGCCTTGTCAATCATTTCCAATTCAGAAGATGGGTGATACTGCTTAATTTTGTCGATCAAACGAGCATACAATTCCTCAGGAGTGGCATGCTCCTGCTCGGACGGAATTATACCGTGTATTTCCAATTGTTTGTTAATGTTTACATCGCTCATTTTTCTAGTTTCTTTCTTTTTATTTTCCTTCGTAAGCTATAACGCTATCTACCTTATAGCCATCAAGTTTTGCTCTGCCATTTAGGCCTTTAAGTTCTACTAAGAATAGACAATCAACTACTTCTGCACCTAATTTCTCAACAAGGTCAATAGCTGCTTTTGCACTGCCACCTGTAGCAATCAAGTCATCAATTATAACAACCTTTTGACCTGGCTTGATAGCATCTACATGCATCTCTACAGTAGCTGTACCATACTCTAAATCATATTCTTGAGATATAGTTGTGTGAGGTAGTTTTCCTTTTTTTCTAATCAAAGATAAACCTTTGCCCATGTTGTAGGCGATGGCTGCGCCAAAGATAAATCCTCTAGCCTCTACACCCACCATCACATCATAATCCAAATCTTTAATTTTATCTTGCATACTATCAACAGCAAGTTTGAATCCTTCTGGGTCTTGTGTAACTGTAGTGATATCCCTAAACATAATTCCTTCTTCAGGAAAATCTGGAATAGTTCTAATATATTTGTCTATTGGATGCATAATGTCCTCCTAGCAAAAACTTTCTATAATTAACTGAAGATATTGTCTTCCGTTAAACTCATTTATATTTGGATAGTATAAAAGCATAAGTTTAATCTCATTAGCCACGCCTTCCATTGCTTTATCTATCTCATCTTGTCCAAACTTTTCACTCAAAAATTTCATAAAACGTTTAGACTTGTTAAACATAATACCTTGCATCTTGAAACCACTCTCGTCAGTCATCTCAAGTCTGATGGCTTTTCCTTCTTTGCCTAATATTTTTATTCTGTTTATTTGAATATGCTTTCCGGCAAAGATAGGCTTTTTGTTTCCTACGCCAAATGGCTCCAGTTTCTTTAAATCATTTACTAAACCAAATGTAGCAAACTTAAACGGTAGTTCACTATCTACCTCTATCTTTTTCATTAAGTCTTCTTCAGTTAAAGTACATTTTTCATTCAGCCTAGTTCTTAGTTCGTCTATGTTTTCTTTTTCTATTGAAAGTCCAGCAGCCATTTTGTGTCCGCCAAATTTCAAGAATAAGTCCTTAACTTGAGATAAGTTTTCAAACATATCGTACTCATCAATAGATCTGCCTGACCCTTTGACGCAGTCTTCTGCATCTGTAAGAACAATAGATGGCTTATTGAAAAATTCTTTCACTCTACCAGCAATAATTCCCGCCACACTCTCGTGACAATTTGGCAAATACAAAACAAGAACTCTGTCTTTCATTTCTCTTGCCATATCTATTGCTTCTTTGGCACCTTGCTCTGTTATATCTTTTCTCTCATCATTAAGACTCTTAAGCTTCCTAGCATCCGCCAAAGCTTTTTCACTGTCAGTTTCATTTAATAAATCAACTGCTCTTTTAGCTGTATCGAGTCGACCTGAAGCGTTTAAACAAGGTCCTAGTATAAAACCAAAATGATATGAACCAATACTCTCTTTATTGATACTACAAGCATCTATCAAAGCATTTAATCCAACATCTTTTGTAGTTTTTATGAGTTCTAGCCCGGTCTTTACAATGGTTCTATTTTCGCCCTTTAGAGGAACGACATCACAAACCGTTGCCATCGCACCGTAGACTAGTAAACTCTCCAAATTCTTTTGATTTTGACCCATACTCTCGTATAGAGCGCGCATTAGCTGATAAGCAACCATAGCGCCACATAGGTCTTTAAATGGATATTCACAAGTTGCTTGCTTGTGATTAACCACCGCATCTGCATTAGGAACTATATACTTCTTTTCGCCATCTTCCTCTACAAATGGAACCTCATGATGATCAGTTATAACAACTGTCATTCCAAGTTCTTTGGTGAAGTCCACTTGTTCTTTAGCAGCAATTCCATTGTCACATGTAATGATAGTATCAACACCAGCATCTTTTGCGTCTTGGATAAGACTTTCATTAATGCCGTAACCATCATTAACTCTGTGTGGAACAACCACATCCACATCTGCTCCTAATTCAGACAAAGCTTTGTTCAAAATGTAACCAGAGCAAATACCATCCACATCATAATCACTAATAATACGAATCTTGTTTTTGCCAGCGATTTTTATCTTAAGAATATCAACAGCTTTGTCCATATCTTTAAATAACCATGGAGATGAAAGCGTATCAATGTTTGTATTCAAATACTGCTCTATCTCTTCATCCCCCACAACATCTCTGTTGCGTATCACTCTAGCAACTATCGGGTTGATATTAAATTTCTTTGCGATTTCTCCAAAGTCCGCTTTCTTCGTTTGGAGCATCCACCTCTCTGTCATTCTTTCCATAACTTGAACAAATCTCTATAAATTTATAAAAGCGGTACCACTGTTTAGTGATACCGCTTGATATTATCTTAAGGCTTTATCGTAAGATCTACCCTTAAAAATGTACCACAATGAACCTGTGATAAATACTGATGAGAATGCACCTGCAATCAAGCCAACCATAAGTGGTAATGTGAATTCCTGAATTGATGTAACACCCATAATGTAAATCATGAATACCATGATAAATGTTGTGAATGTTGTGTAAATACTTCTTGTAAGTGTTTGTGTGATAGATGTATTTACAATATCAATTACCTTATCACCTCTTCTACGGTTGCCCATATTCTCACGGATACGGTCGAATATGACAATCGTGGCGTTGATTGAGTAACCTACTATCGTCAATAGACAGGCGATAAATGTAGTACCAAGTGTAACTCTAGCTAGTGCGTAGAAGCCAACTACTATAGCCACATCGTGGAACAACGCTGTAACCGCAGCTAGGGCAAATTGTACATTTCTAAATCTTGCCCAAATGTAAATCAACATACATATCAACGCAATAGCTGTAGCCAATACCGCGTCTTCTCTCATCTGTTTACTTACTGTTCCTGAAATCATCTCATTTGAGAAGTTTTCTTGATGCTTCTTGTCATTTGTATCGTAAGCTTTGTATTTATCTATTAGGACTTTTTTGAATTTATCAAATTTCTTTCCTTCTAGTTTTTCAGTTTTGATTGTATAAATCTTAGGTTTGTCAGTATCTCTCTGTCCTTGAACCTCTTTTAGTCCAACTTCTTTTTCTAGGTCTTTCTTAATGTGGTCATTGAAGTAATCGATTGAGTATTCTTTGGCGAACTCAACTTTTACTGAACTACCACCCTTAAACTCGATACCTAGGTTGAATACTGAACCACCCATTCCGTTAGCAACCATTGCAATTACACCAATCAAGATAGCTGCTATTGAGATACAGAAGAATATTGCTTTCTTCTGAACGAACTGGAATACTTTTCTAACCTTTTCTTTACCATAGAACTTAATGTCTTGGAATCCCATATGGAATAGCATCCATACGAATCCTCTAGAAATAACTAGAGCCTCGAACAACTGGATGATAATACCAATTGCCAATGTCTGTGCGAAACCTTGAACAGTTCCTGAACCTCTCCAAAGAAGAACTAATGCTGCAATAAGTGTTGTGATGTTACCATCGACAATAGCAGATGTGGCAGCCTTGAAACCAGTCTTGATTGCTGTCTTAACTGTTTTGCCGTTTGCAATTTCTTCTCGGATACGAGCATATATGATAACGTTAGCATCCACGGCCATACCAATATTCAAGATAATACCGGCGATACCTGGAAGCGTTAGTGTTAAGTCGAAACCATTTAGCGCTAGCAAGATCATTTCTACGTACGCAATAAGTGCAAGACCTGCAGCAATACCTGGAATTCTGTATACGATAAGCATAAAGATTAGAATGATTATCATACCGATTAGACCGGCAAGCAAACTCTTCTGCAATGCATCATTACCCAACTGAGCACTTTCAACCTTATGGCTAATCTCGTCTAGAGAAAGTGTAAGTGAACCGATACGGATATTAGATGCTAACTGCTCTGCTTCTTCCAAATCTTTTTGACCATCGATTTGAGCTTCACCACCTGTGATAGCTTCCTTTACGTTTGGCGCACTTAAGATTTGATTATCGTAAATGATATAAGTCTGGTTACCAACATTCTGAGATGTCATATCACCAAAAGCTTTAGTACCTTTGTCATCAAACTTAAGTGATACTACGTACTGTGTAGCTTTTGTATTTTCATCTTGAGATGCTTGGCCTTTGGCGTTCTTAACTTCATCACCAGTTACCCAAACTTTGTAATAACCATCACCTTGCGAATTATTCTTAATCTGAATATACTTCTTATCCTTAATATCTTTCTTTGAAGGTGTACTCTCTTCTTTAGTACAGAAATACAAAGAACCAGGTTTACCTAATTCTTCAAGCACCTTATCAGCATCATACTGTCCAGGAATAGAAACTGCGATTTTATCGTCACCCTCTTTTTGAACCTGAGCTTCAGTACTGAATACCTGTACTCTCTTTTCTAACTTGTTGATAGTATCCTCAAAGTCAGTCTGTGAATACTTGCCATTATCCTTGGAAACTTGATAAGTGATACTTACACCACCCTTTAAGTCTAGTCCAAGTTTAATAGACTTTGCTTGGCCATATCCAGCCACACCAAAAACTAATACATACGCAGCAAATGCTACCATAGCAATTGATAACACAAATGCGATTATTGCCTTTGGTCTAGTCATTTTGAATTTCATGTTTAACCTCTTTCTTGCTAGCTTTCAGCTAACGCTGCTTTTATCATTATCGAGCATTCAACTCTCTTCTTTTCCATTTCACATCCAATATCGTATGTGGTGTTTATGGAACCATTCTGCTTGTAAGCATTTGCGGCACATCCACCGCTACAATAAAACTTAGCAAAACAGTCTTTGCACTTCTCTTTGGAGTAAACATTGCATTCTCCAAACTTCTGTGCCACTTCAGGTTTAGTTATTCCATCATCAACATTTCCCATTAAGAAATCTTCGTCTCCGACGAACTGATGACATGGATACAAATCCCCCCATGGCGTAACCGCCAAATACTCTGTACCCGAGCCGCAACCTGATAGTCTTTTGTATACACAAGGGCCACCGCTTAAATCAATCATAAAGTGAAAGAATGTAAAGCCATTTCCCTCTTTGTGTCGCTTAATATATTCTTTGGCCAGTTTGTCATATTCTTCAAGTATCTGTGGTAAATCCTGTTCTCTGATAGAATATGGATCTTCCTCTGGACCAACTACTGGCTCAATAGATATCTGTTTAAATCCCAAATCAGCAAAGTGTTTAACATCCTCTGAGAAATCCAAGTTTTCTCTAGTAAATGTTCCTCTGATGTAATAGTTGTTCTGGTCTCTGCTTTCAGCAAGCTTTTGAAACTTAGGTACTATTAAATCATAACTTCCCTTGCCGTTTCTAAATGGTCTCATATTATCATTAACTTCTTTTCGACCATCTAGACTGATTACTACATTCCCCATTTCTTTGTTTAGGAAATCTTGAACTTCATCGTTTAGCAAAACTCCGTTTGTAGTAAGCGTGAATCTAAACTTTTTATTGTTAGCTTCTTCTATGGATCTGCCATACTCTACTAGCTGTTTAACAACATCCCAGTTCATAAGTGGCTCTCCGCCAAAGAAGTCTACTTCCAAATTTACTCTGTCGCCAGAATTTTCAACCAAGAAATCTAGCGCTTTCTTTCCAGTCTCAAAACTCATCAACTCACGTCTGCCGTGATATTCACCTTCCTCTGCAAAGCAATATTTACAAGCAAGGTTGCAATCATGTGCGATATGTATACAAAGAGCTTTAACTACTGGCTTATGATACTTTTTAAAATCATCAATGATTGGTTCATATTTGTCGACTGTAAATAGCTGATTGTTTTCCTTGAGTTCGTTCACCTCATCCAGTGATTCACGAATCTGATCAGCATCATACTTGCCTTTTAAGTCTTCAACAATCTCATCAGCACTCTTTTCCTCGTACAATGCGATAACATCGTAAGTGACATCGTCCACCACATGTACAGCACCGCTATCTACGTCCATTACAATATTGAATCCATTGCTCTTATACTGATGAATCATTGTAATATCCTCCAAAATATTAAGCCTATTTAACGCACTATAACAGAGTCGATGTACGGCTCTGTTATACGATACTCAATATTTAATTATCTTTAATTATTTTTGTTCGCAAGTCTGGTTTCCAACTGTGCAAGATGTCTTACAAGCTGACTGACATGATGTCTGGCACTCGCCACAACCACCTTTTTTTACTGTATCGTTTAATGTCTTATCTGTTAATGTTTTGATATGTTTCATAACATCCTCCATAATTGTTTTTTCAAACAAAAGTTCCTAAAAAATTATAACACAAAGGTGGTATTTTTCCAAACACTTTTTATGCCATTTTTCCGTTAAATAATAGGCATTTTAGGGGGTTTTTGACGCAGTCTATTTCTTGACAATAAACACCCCTTTTTGTACAATCTTTTCTATAAATCAGACGGATTTAAATTCAATACACAAAGGAGGTCTATATGGGACCGAGTGACATAGCGATGCTATGTATTTTAATTGTATTATTGTTATTATCAGCCTTTTTCTCAAGCGCTGAAACTGCTCTTACTACTGTTAACCGTATGAGAGTGAGAATGCGTGTAGAGGAAGGTAAAAAGAACGCTATTATCTTAAGCAAAATACTAGATGACGGCAGAAAGATGTTAAGTACAGTACTTATTCTTAACAATATTGTAAATATCTCTGCTTCATCCATTGCCACTATATTTACTCAAGGAATTGTGGGCAATGCATATGTAAGTATTGGCGTTGGAATATTTACATTCATTCTTATTGTTTATGGCGAGATTATTCCAAAAACTATAGCAAGTATGCATCCAGAGTCGATTGCTCTACACTATGCTAGACCAATTAGATTTTGTATGTTTATATTCACCCCACTAATCTTTGTTTTGAATTTAATCTCTACTATCTTCTTAAAGATATTTAGAGTTAAAGTAAATCTTAATTCAAAGAAGATTACTGAGGGCGAGCTTCGTACGATAATGGATGTCACTGAGGAGGAAGGCTTATTAGAATCTGAAGAGGTTGATATTATCAACAATGTCTTTGACTTTGGCGATCTAAAAGCAAAGGACATTATGATTCCAAAGGTTGATATTGTTATGGTATCAATCGACACTACATACGAAGAGTTTTTAGATATAGTTAAAGAAAATAAATTCACTCGTATGCCTGTATACAAAGATAGTTCTGATAATATAGTCGGAATTGTAAATATTAAGGATTTGATTGTAAATCATATTAGCGGTGAAGAATTTGACATATCAGAAATGATGCGTGATCCATTCTACACTATCGCCACTAAGGAAATTAATGATCTTCTATTCGAGATGAAGGAAGATGAATCGGGAATGTGTATCGTCCTAGATGAATACGGTCAGGTGGATGGTATGATTACTCTTGAGGATATCCTTGAAGAGATTGTTGGCGATATGAGAGATGAGTTTGACGCCGCCGAAGAGGAAGGTATTCAAAAGGTGGGCGAACACAGATATAAAGTAGATGGTTCGGTTAACCTGGATGACTTCAACGAAGAACTAGGAACTGATATAGATTCTGATCACTACGAATCAGTAGGCGGTTTGATTATCGAGCAGCTCGAGCGAATCCCTAAGACTGGCGATGTGGTAAAAATTGATAATTGTAAATTTACAGTTATAGATATGGATTCAAACAGAGTTGAGTCTGTGGCGGTAGATGTTATACCGAAGAAAAAAGAAACTGAAGAAAATGAGTAATTAAAAAGCAGTATCAATCGATACTGCTTTTTCTTTATTTAGAATTGATTACCCATTCCATATATCTGTTATGCATAAACTCATCTGGCCATGTTTTGTCGAAGAATTTATCTATATCATTAGTTGGTTTTTTATCTTTAACATAAACAGGTTTTCTGTGCGGTACATTCACCTTTCTAAAACCTTTCACATCATTAGGATTTTTAATTACATATTCCTTGAATTGTTTTTCTGTATAGCAAGTTTCCCTGTCACCCCATCTGTAGAATGAATACATACTCAAAACGAAGTTAACAATCATAAAAGCTGTCACTATCCAAGCTGCGATAACCCAACCTCTTCCATTCATTTTCATAAATAGTCTTTGAAGCAAAGGAAGAATAAATTTAATAAATAATACTCCCATAATACCCCAAGCTATACTAAACGGAATACTTATATATTTAGCAATAGTGAGTGCGCCAAATGCACCGTAATTCCATGATGTTGAGTTTAAAACCACTTCTTCTATGTATCCCGCTATCCACTCAACAACTGATGCCAGAATCATAAACACGACAAACTCAATAAAAATATTACTTTTCTTTAATGAGTTTGCAACTACATATGTAAGGCATGCACCAGCTCCATAAACTATGTTTAAATGTCCCCATAGGAATGTAACATGGCTCTCCCATGCTCCTAGGTCAACTAATGAAAAGATACCTTCCACTATCACACCTAAAACGCATCCTACTATAAACAACCACACAAAATGGTGAAATCTCGGTTTATAATTCTCTACTTGTTTCATAATTCCTCCACACAAAAAGATATACAGACGAATCCGCATATCTTTTTATTTTATAGTTCTTCTAATTTCTTTATCTTTTCCCATAGACGTCCCTGTTGTTCGTCACAGTACTGACATCTATATAAACCATTTTCTTTGTCGGTCAAAACAAAGACATGCTTTAGTTCCTGCTCAATAGATGTGATACATCTAGGGTTTTTACAATGCAAAACATTAGTAATCTTTTCAGGTAGTTTAAGTTCTCTCTTCTCCACTAACTTTCCATCTTCAATAATGTCTACAGTAATGTTGTGATCGATAAATCCGAGCACATCAAAGTCCACAATATCAAGTGAACCTTCGACTTTAATTATGTCCTTTCGACCCATCTTTTCACTTTTAGCATTTTTAATAATAGCAATCGAACAATCCAAATCATCAAGATTTAGATAATGATAAATCGCCATTGCTCTTCCAGCCTGGATGTGGTCTAGTACAAAACCATTGTTAATCTGATCTACATTAATCATACTTCCACCTCCATTAGTGTAAGGATGAGAGCCATTCTCACATACACACCATACTGTGCCTGTTTGAAGTAAACAGCTCTTGGATCTTTATCTACTTTTACTGATATTTCATTTACTCTTGGCAATGGATGGAGAACTAGCATATCCTCTCTAGCCTCTTTCATCTTATCCTTCGTCAAAATGAAACTGTCTTTTAATCTAATATAATCTTCTTCGTTGAAGAATCTTTCTCGTTGTACTCTTGTCATGTAAAGGATGTCTAAATCTCCCATTACATCATCTAAGTTTGTTACCTCTTCATATTCACATCCAGCTTCTTCTATAGCATCGCGAATATAATCTGGAACTTTTAGTTCCTCAGGTGAGATTAAGACAAACTTTATATCATCGTATCTTAATAGCGCATTGATAAGTGAGTGAACTGTACGTCCAAACTTTAGGTCGCCACAAAGACCGATTGTAAATCCACCAAGTTTTCCCTTAAGACTTCTAATTGTTAGTAAGTCTGTAAGTGTCTGCGTTGGATGTTGATGTCCACCGTCACCTGCGTTTATAACTGGGATACTTGCATTATTTGCAGCCACTAGCGCTGAACCCTCTTTAGGGTGGCGCATAGCACAGATATCTGCGTAGCACGAAACTACTTTGATAGTATCTGCTAAACTCTCTCCCTTTGCCGCAGAACTAGATGCTGCTTCCGAGAAACCTAACACCTGTCCACCAAGGTTAATCATAGCTGCTTCAAAGCTAAGTCTAGTTCTAGTACTTGGCTCGTAAAACAATGTAGCTATCTTTTTGTTACGACATGCATCTTTATACTTATCTGGATTATTTTCAATGTCATTAGCCAAATCAAACAAACTGTCTAACTCTTCTACTGACATATCCAAAGGACTAAGTAAATGTCTCATTGTTACCTCCATTTTCTGTTTTGCCTAAAAATGGGCAAAAAAAATTTGGGTCGCAAATTTTTGTTATTCAAATGATACATTATTAGGACAGATTATTCAAGCAGTTTTTAATAAAAATCACCACCAAATTAATGGTGGTGATACTCTATTATTATTTCTTAATCTTAACTTTCTTTGGCGCACTCCACATAGAATAGTATTTTTTTCCATACAAAACCAAATAATGTCTTACTCTAACATATAGTTTCTTTTTATTCTTTAACTTTTTACTTTTAACAACTGTTGTTGTTCCTTTAGTTTTTTTAACCTTATTAACTATATACTTTTTGTTTTTCTTTGCTTGTTTTTTGCTTTTATATACTCTAACCTGTACACCATCGTGACGATGAAAGCTAAGATGAGTAAATGTAAGTTTCTTCGATTTCTTCTTTTTATGGGCTTCATCTACACGTGGTTCAGATTTCTCAAAGTATTCTGGTGCAGAGGCTTTACCATTATAATAACATCTAACATAATCTACATATGTATGTGTTTCGTAATCTTTTGAATCCTCATTTTCTTTTACTAGAGTCCAACCCTCGCTGATTATTCTACCCGCAATTTCTGGGTTCATAGAATTAAATATTCTTATTGTCGCAGATTCAGTGAATGGCCACGCCTTCGGGTCCTTTGTCGGTTCAGAATCAGTCGAATAATTTGCAGGATCATAAGTACCAGTTAAGGTATTATCAATATAAAACTCAACTTTTTTGTCCCACCATTTTACTTTGAAAATGTGAAATTTGCTCTTATCTAAACCGTTTCGCCAAACTTTCTGATTTAAATAACCGCTCACATTATATGTCTTTGGAGTAATCAATACTTGCGTAAGAAGATCTTCATCATTATTATATTGGAACAAATCTAGCTCTCCACACTTAGGCCATAATTTTCCATTACCCAATAAGTATGAAGAAGAGCTAATACCATATGCAGGTGAAATTTTAGCTCTAATCTCTATCTCGTTGAATTTATAAAAACCTGTATCATTAGCATGCACTGACCCTGTATATTCAGAATCATATATCGTTCTCTCATTATTATCAAATGATATTTGTGATGCAATATCCAAATAACCATTAGACACTTTGACGTTCTCTACTCTAGCAGTTGAGATATGTCTACTACCATACGGATTGTCCACTTCTCCTACGTCATATCTCCATTCTTTTGTATTTAATTCTTTTCCATTAAACTCATCACTCCATACTAGTGATCTTACGATACCTCTTTCCTTATCAACTAATTCATATCTTTGCGCGAAAATATCGTTCTCAAGTATTATTCCACAAGAAAATGTGAAGCACAAAGTCAAGCAAACTAATAATGCAATAATCTTTCTCATCTCGTTTCTCCTTTAAGTAAAAATCGTAGTCATTTTTTCTACTTAAATATAACATTTATTATTAACTAAATAAAGATGTGAAAAAATAATTCTCACCTTTTTCTAATTATGATAAAATACTTTATAAGTGAGGTACGGATTATGAGTCAAGAGTATAAGAAACTAGAAGGTTATATTGAATCGATACGAGAAAAAACAGATATGAAACCTGAAGTTGCTGTTATTTTGGGATCAGGTTTAGATTCTTTTGTGGATTGCTTAGATAATCCAGTTGAACGTGGTTATCACAAAATTCCAGAGCATCCGATATGTACAAATGCATCACATAGAGGTCGTTATGTATTTGGTACTATCGGAGATACTAACGTAGTTGTTCTTCAAGGAAGACTTCACTACTACGAAGGTTATTCTATGAAAGATGTTGTCGCCCCAGTTCGAGTTGCCAGAATGCTTGGTGCAAAAACTTTAATAATCACTAATGCAGCTGGTGGAATCAACTTAGACTATGACATGGGAACTATGATGGCTATTAAAGATCAGATAGCGAGTTTTGTACCATCTCCTCTCGTGGGTGAAGATGTGGAAGAACTTGGAACGAGATTTCCGGATATGACATACATCTATAATAGGGATTTAACAGAGAGTCTTATAGAGACAGCAACCGAATTAGGATATATCTTAGAAAAAGGTGTTTATGTTCAATCGAGCGGTCCAAACTATGAGTCTCCTGCAGAGGTGAAGGCATATAGGATAATGGGCGCTGATGCGGTAGGAATGAGCACTGCCGCCGAAGCTATCGCAGCAGCTCACTGTGGATTCAAAACTTGTGGTATAAGTTGTATCGCAAATAAAGCTGCCGATGTAAATGAAGGTCCATTGGACGACGATGAAGTGGTAGCGGCCGTATCAGGTTTTTCGGATAAGATATGTGATATACTAGTCAAATTTATTAAAGATAAAAAATACTAAACAAAAAAGAATCTCGAGAGAGATTCTTTTTTTATGAGTAAAGCTATAAGCCGGGTTCTGTCTAAGATGATCATCTATCTAGGCGCATAGTCACCTATACGCTCAAGCAACCTACCCGGAATCTAGCGGGCAACTATATGATTCCTGCTCGGTCTTGCTTCGGATGGGGTTTACACTGCCACTGATGTTACCACCAGCGCGGTAGGCTCTTACCCTGCCATTTCACCCTTACCACAAAGTGGCGGTATACTTTCTGTTGCACTTTCCTGAGAGTCACCTCTACCAGCCGTTAGCTGGCATCCTGCCCTGTGAAGCCCGGACTTTCCTCGTATGAAACACACGCGATCATCCACTTTACTCGAGTAAATAAGTTACCATATCATTTAATTATTATCAAGTTATTCTTTCACTATTGAACTACCGCCCACGAACTCTCTCATAATTGAATTCTTTGGAATATCATCCTCTGGTAGAGGCAATACGTAATCCAAAAACTTGAGTAGTCTATTTGCTTCTAAGTACTCTTCCGAGTCTTCCGGAACGCTAAATAGTGCAGGTTCTGTGTAAACTTTTAGTACCGATGGTTCAAATACCATGGCTGAGTTAAAGATAGCATCAGCTGAATCTTCATATGGGAAGATGTACTTTTCTTCTCCCCTGCGAACTCTCTTCCACATTTCTATAGTAGTCTGTGCGGATTTACCTCGAGTTCTCAAATCTCTAACTAGTCTTCTTAACAATCTCCAGTCAGATGCAGATATTCTGTTATGCTCATCAATACGAAGAGGTGTTAAAGCACTAATATAAATCTTATACTTTCTATCTGAATCAAGCTTGTATGTCATTTCATCATTCAAGCAATGAATTCCTTCAATTACAAGAATATCATTCTCATCTAGTTTTAGAGTTTTTCCGCTCATCTGTTGAACACCTGACTCAAAATCATATTCAGGAAGTTCAACTTCCTCACCATTTAGAAGTGCTTCCATATCATTGTTAAAGTGTTCAAGATCAAGAGCTTCTAAAACTTCATAGTCTAGATTACCTTCTTCATCTACTGGATTATCTTTTCTGTCGACAAAATAATTGTCCACTGAAATAGGGTGTGGTTTTAAACCTTGTCCAACTAACTGAATTGAAAGTCTATGTGCAAATGAAGTTTTACCAGCCGAAGACGGTCCAGCGATCAAAACAAACTTAACGCCATCTCGACTTGCAATATCTTCTGCAATATCAGCAATCTTCTTCTCCTGATACGCTTCTTGCACCATAATTAAGTCTGTTACACTTCCGTCGCATATCTTATTATTCACATGACCAATAGTTGGCACTCCCATCTTCTCTGCCCACTCTGTTGAATCATTGAGTGCGTCAAAGTGTTTATCTTCCCCGTTAAATTCTGGAATCTCTTTTGGGTTCTTTGACATAGGCGTCTGAAGAATAAACCCATCCTTATACTTAAATAGATTAAAGCGTTTAAGGATACCTGTTGAGTACGCCATATATCCATAGAAGTAATCTTCAAAACCACTAAGGTTATAAATGTTAACTCTTGAGGATCTACGATATTTTAATAAGTTAACCTTATCTTTCATTCCATAGTAATCAAAGCGTTTGATTGCCTCGCTAACAGGCACTGTATTCTTAATAATAAAAATATCTCTCTCGGACAAACTCTTCATTTCAGCGGATACTTTTTCTAAGAATTCATCAGTCACTTCAACATCACTGTGCAACTCACAATATAAGCCTTTTGAAATTGAATATTTGATTGATACCTTTTCAATTTGCTCTCTTCCGAGGATTTTGTAAATTGCTTTTAGCATCATGAAAACAACACTACGTCTATAACAATCGCTTCCAATCTTATCGCTTGTTGTTACAAAGTCCAAAGTGCAGTCTTCTTGCACAGAAGTGTTAAGCTCTGCCAATTTACCATTGTACATTGCAAGGATAATGTCATTTTCATAACTATCTGCATATTCCTTTGCAATATCAACAATAGATGTATGCTCCTCAACTTGTATTGTTTTGTCTTTTAGTTTGACATTAAACATAATATTCTATTCCTTCTTTTATTAGTTTGTATTTATGTTCTACTTCTTTGTCTTCCCGCTCCAAAGAAGATATAATTCTACCAAATTTATTTAACTGAATGTCTAAATACTCTTTTAATGTTTCATCTTTTTCGCTCAAAAGAATCGGTCCAAATTCCAACTGGACTTCGTCGTACTCACATTCACCCTTAACAGCCTTTATCACTGGATAGAATTTCTTCGCATCTTCCACCATCTTCTCATCAGAAATCATATAACCATTCTCCGACAAATATTTTCTAACCAAATCTGGTCTTTTATGCGGAGATAAAACGAGTTCGTCAAAGTCTTTAGCGCGGGCCAAAATATCTACAATCAAATCTCCACCCATACCTGCAATAATAACTGAGTCTGCATCTCTGTCTCCAAAGTTATCAAAGCCATCTGATAAAATTGTTTCGATGCTGTCCTCTAGACCTTCGCTAGCAATATTTGACTTTGCAATATTTAAAGGCCCCTCGTTCACATCCATTGCATATGCATATTTGCAAATGTTTTCTTTCACTAAATATATAGGCACATATCCATGATCTGTGCCTACATCTGCCACCTTTTCACAAGGCGTAACTAAATCCGCTACTGTTTTAAGTCTTTTAGATAACATACTATAACTTAATATGAACCTTTTCTAATTCCTTTTGTTGTTTCATCAAGTCTTGAAGTTCATTAATGTCTTTTGCATTAGCTGCTTTTCTTTCAAGACTATCTTTCTTTATTTTTAGCACAGAGTCATTGATTGCACGTTCCAACTCATCATGCTCTAATTCATGGCTGATTGGTGACACAAATAGCGCCGCCACTTTTTTGTGTTCATCTTCGTCCGTAAACTGATCCATTATAGATGCAGGATTTGGTTTTCCCGCTTCCATCTGCTCCCAGAACTTTGTAGCAACATTCACATAGAATTCATCGCCAAAGTCCTCTGGACTAATAATTTCTTTTACACTTTTAAATATGCTTGGATTATCTAACAAGCATGCAAGAAGGATTCTGCCTGCTCCTACAGAAGCATTCTCTTTCTTCTGCTCTTTTGAGACAAATTTCTTCTCTTCATACTTTCTATCTTTTTCCACATAGGTTAGAGCCTTGCTCTTAACTAGACTTTCTAAACCATCTTTTGGAATATCGAATTCTTCGCAGACAGCCTCTATATAATTCTTTCTCTCAACATCGTCCTTAAACTCAAGTAGCATACTTGCAACTTCATTGTGGAACTGAGTTTTTTCCTGAGGGTCGTGAAGATTAAACTCTTTTTGCTTTGCGCCCACTTCAAAGATAAAGAAGTTTGTAGCATTCTTAATTCTCTTTTCATATTCTTCTTTTCCAAGTTCTTTGATGAACTCGTCAGGATCTTTGTATGGGTCCATATTTAAAACTTTAATCTTTAGTCCTACATCGCGAAGGTATGGTATGGCGCGAAGTGCTGCCTTTGTTCCAGCCTCGTCACTGTCAAATGACAATACAACTTCATCCACATATCTCTTGATCAAAGATGCATGACCTGATGTGAATGATGTGCCAAGCGCTGCTACAGCATTATTAAAGCCTGCTTGATGCAAACTTATAACATCCATATATCCTTCACAAACTATGAAATAGTTTTCTCTTGCTTTTCTTGCTTTGTTAAGTCCATAAACTGTGTGGCTCTTGTTAAACACCTTTGTCTCAGGCGAATTCAAATATTTAGGCATCGCATCACCCATAACACGACCGCCAAATGCCACCACTCTGTTATTGGCATCCATAATAGGGAACATTACTCTGTTCCAGAATTTATCATTAACACCGCGCTTCTCATCAAAAGTGAAAAGCCCAGTCTCTTTTAGCAAGTTGTCATCATAACCTTTTTCTTTTAGGTAGTTGTATAGGTTATTGCTGTATTTATCAGAATAGCCCAAGCCAAAGCCAGTGATTGTTTCATCATCTAACTCACGACCGCGCAAATAGTGATATGCCGTCTGTCCACGCTTAGACATAAGTAAATGGTAATAGTACTTAGCAGCCTCAGTGTTTGCTTCAATAATCTTAGTCTTAAGGTCTTGCTCCTGCTTCTTCGCCTTAGAATACTCCTGCTTAGGCAAAGTGATTCCAGCACGATTAGCTAACACTTCCATAGCCTCAGTGAAACTATAGTTTTCATATTTCATTAAGAAAGAAATAACATTTCCTCCCTCTCCACAACCAAAGCAATAAAACATCTGCTTATGTGGAGACACAGAAAATGAAGGTGTCTTCTCATTATGGAACGGACAAAGTCCAAAATAAGAACTACCCTTCTTTGTAAGCTTCACATAATCGCCTATTACATCAACTATGTTATTCTCGCTTCTTACCTGTTCAATTGTATCTTCTGAATAAAACATACTAGTAATATTATACAATAAAAAACCGGCGGCGCAACACCACCGATTTGTTTAATCTACCGAAACAAATGTATATGTTTTATTTTTAGTCGATCTAATAGGACTGTCAATATCACAACGTAGTACGTCACCCCTCAAATAACAATAATATGTTGTTATACCTGTATTAACTTGTAAAGTAAATACGCAAGTTGGCGCCATTTTAACTGTTTTTCCATTCACATCTTCTCGTACCACAACTCCATTTGATGTCTGAAATGTTTTTGAGCCAAGACATATCACAGAACCGTCATGAAATGCTTCATAGGCTTCTTCAGCATTATCGATAGATCCATTGTTTAATGTGGCTGCTCTTCCATCCTCATAAAAACATATATATGAACAAGCACCATCACTATCTTTTAGATTAGATTTATACACGCCATCACATCTAAGTTTGGTTCCTTCCACATATTCTTTTCCACATCCAGAAAAAATAAATGTAGACATTATTATAAGCGCCATCAGTATACTAATTTTTTTCATAAAAACCTCCTCAAATAAAAAAAATGCGGAAGAAGGGACTTGAACCCTCACGAGCATAACGCTCACAAGATCCTTAATCTTGCTCGTCTGCCAATTCCGACACTTCCGCCTAACGCAAGAAAAATATTATCATAATAAAAAAGAAAAGTCAAAGAAGCGAACTTTGACTTTTCTTGTATTATTTATTGATTTACACTAGCAGTTGCAGTCTCCTGCTCAAGTTCATTTTACCTTGTGTTGTGACATATATCTCTTGGGTCTGTGGTTTAATGCCTTTCTTTGTCTTGGTAAATCCATATTGACTAATGTCTTTTGGATTTTTGATTAATGTATCCGCTTTAATCTCTTTAAGCGAAGCAATCATTGAACCCACATCCGTTTGACGAAGTTTCATTTTTGGCTCATCCACATTTGTCCATATATCGCCAACCTTACCAATAGTAAATGTTTTACCGCTGTAAGTATAAGCAACTCCTGTCACTTTGCTAGTGTCAATTTTTAGGGCTGTTGAGGTCTTTGACGCTTCCTCTTTCTTCTCTTTGTCTGCAAAATATTGTTTGCCGACAAAGTAACCACCGATACAAAGGCCTAGAACAACAAGGAGAACTATAATTGTAATTGCTTGACTCTTCTTCATTATTTCTTTCTCCTTAATGCCCAAATGATAATACCTAGTAGCAATACGCCAAGAGGAATTACGATAACGAATGCGATTACACAGATTCTTACTGCGTTTGCATTAACCTGGATTGGTGTCATCTGCAAATTCTTCTTAGGAACACTAATCATCTCAACGTCTGAATCAATATACTGATCTAGTGCATTGCTTACGATTTCGATGTCTCCTTCTGGAGATGCATCTAGCAATGAGTAAACTGATGAGAATACTAGCATTTCCGCTTTCTTAGTATCAGCCTTGTCTGTTCCTACGCTTGATGCCTCAGTAGCCGCTACGTTCTTCTCAACAGAAACAACTAAATCAAATGGTCCACTTACGTCGCCTTTTTCTTTAGTGTATTTTGTGCTCTTGTTTGGATCAACCTTCAATACTGATTTATCAGTTGAAGATGCCAAAGCTGTGTATGTGATATCTTCGTTTTTCTTATCTTTCTTTGTAAGTCCAATACTGTATGGAGAAAGAATATTTCCACTTATGTCTGATGCAAAACCTTCTTTGCCGTCGGCATAAACGAAGAATGGTCCATACTGTGCGTCACAGAAACTTGAATCGTTTTCTGCAATAACACCTGTTTGAACTTTAATATTATATTTCTCAAAGATTGAATAGAAGTTTGGCTTATCTTTAGCAAATGTCTTCCAATCTTCGATTGAAGCAATTACTTTTCCACCTCTCTCAAGGTAGTTCTTAACAACTGTTGCCTCAGCCTTAGTGTAGTCTGTCTGAGGTCCCATAATTAGAAGCACTGCACAATCGTTAGTGTTGATTACTTTCTGAGCTTCCTTAGTCGCAAGCTTAATCTTCTTGATCTCACAATTGTGCTTCTGGATTGTATCTGTTAGGTTTTCCATTGTTCCAAACAACTGCTCTTCTTGAACTGTCTCTTTATGTCCGTCTACCTGATATACAGTATACAATTCGTCAGACTGTACATATGTAACAGCGCTGTCAATCTGTCCCTCTGCATCGTATGCTGTTGGAGTAGCCTCTCCACCGTACATAATCTCGAACATATCATTGTAGTCAATTACTTTTGACTTGCCATTCTTTTTATTCACAACAATCAAACTTCCCTCTGTAGGAGTCTGTTTTGTATATTGCTGTGCAAAGTTAGGATTTCTCTTTGTATCCTTGTACTCTACGTCAATGTGTTTTGAAGTTGCTTCATATCTCTCAAGAGTATTTACGATGTAACTCTTATATGAATCAGTCTCCATAGCCCCCTTCGAAGATAGAACATAAATGTTAATATCTTTGTTGAGCTTGTTTAGCATCTTTTTAGTTTTAGCTGAAATTGAGTTAACGCCAAAAATACTTGTATCAACTGTAGCTGCAGGTACGTTTTCTGTAACTACGTTTGCAACTAGGTTAACAAATACAACTGCCACGATAACAATTATTATAGTAATGAAACTAAATGCGCCTGTTCCAATAGTCTTCTTAGATATGCTCCATCTACGTTTCTGAACTGACTGGCATGTTAAGAATAGGAATAACACAATAATTGATACATAGTATACAATGCTGGTTAACGTTATCTTTCCAGTCATAATCTCATTAAGCGGTCCCATTGTATTGAACGCATTTAAGATTTTTGTGAGAACGTTTCCTGTCTGAGAAATCATATTTGTGATTGTTCCCATAAAGAAACCGATTAGCATAATTACAATACTGATAATGGCTGCGATAATTTGCAACTCAGTGATCGATGAAACAAACACACCAATTGCAATCAATGCTGCACCATACAATACAAATCCACCAATTGATGTGTATGCTAGTTTAAATGATACATCTCCGTAAATAGACATAATTAATGGGTATGTACACATAATAAGAACTGGAATGATGAATATTGTAAGTAGCGCAAAGTACTTAGCCATTACAACTTTAAATAACGAAACAGGTGAAGTTAAAATTAACTGATCTGTTTTGTGTCTTCTCTCATCAGCCATAACCTTCATTGTTAGCACAGGAATAAGAATTACTAAACCAAGTGCTGCGTAGAAGATTGAAGGTTCCATTGTTGGATAACCTTGCATCATACTATATAGTACAAAGAACACACCAGAAATGAGTGTTACTGCTGAAATAAATAGGCATGCAATTACTGATGAAAAGTATGATTTTAATTCTCTCTTATAAATCGCTTTCATCTTCACTCACCTCCTCTTCAGTTACTGTCACTGTTTCTGAAATCTCACCATCTTCAGTCTCAGCAACTATCTCTGTTACTTCAATCTCTTCTTTCTCTTCAACAGCGTCTGTATTCTTTTTATCTTTTTTCTTTGATTTCTTTTCAGGGGCTTTGTAGTCCTCAGTAATCTCTAGGAATACATCCTCCAAAGAACTTGATTTAAAGTTCATTCCAACAATTGGAAGTCCCTTTGAAGCACAAACTGCAAATAGTTGTGAACGAATATCAACATCATTATCAGTTCTAACTGTAAGGCTGATACCCTCTGCAGTTTCTGCAATATCATAATCCTTGATTGATGCTAAATCCTTAACCATAGTTTCAACTACATCCTTAGCACCTTGGATAGTTACTTCAAGAACGTTCTCTTGAACAACACCTTGAGATAACTCTGCTTCTGTTCCTTCAGCAACAAGTTTACCCCGTGAAATAACATAGATGTAATCACATACTTCGCTAACTTCTGGAAGTAAGTGTGAACTCAAGATTACTGTATGGTCATCTCCCAAAGATTTAATTAGTTCTCTAATCTCTACTATCTGCTTAGGATCAAGGCCAACTGTTGGCTCATCAAGAATGATAATCTCAGGCATATCAATAATTGCTTGAGCAATACCAACTCTTTGCTTGTAACCCTTTGATAGGTTTCTAATTAATCTCTTGTAGATTTCTTTAATGCCAGTTTTTTCAACTGCAGCATTAATAGCATCTTTTCTTTCCTTCTTTGGAATACCTTTTAGTTCTGCTACAAACTTCAAGTATTCCTCTACTGTCATTTCATTATATAGAGGTGGTTGCTCAGGCAAATACCCAACAGATGCCTTTGCCTGTTTACTCTCTTTTAAAATGTCGAAACCGTTCACTTTTACAGTTCCGCTAGTAGCCCCAATGTAGCCTGTAATAATATTCATAGTAGTAGATTTACCAGCACCGTTTGGTCCTAGAAAGCCATAGACTTTTCCACCCTCTATTTCAAGGTTCAGTCCATCTACTGCCACATTAGCGCCATACTTTTTCACTAGATTTTCAATCTGTATTACGCTCATTTTCTTTCCTCCGTCAAAATATATTATTTCACACTATATACTATTTTATTCAAAAATATGTTCATTTTGTGAAATAAAAAGGACACAAAAATATTTTTTGTGTCCTTAAATATTACTGAATGTTTTCTTTTGCAACTTCAACTAGTTTTGCAAATCCATCAGCATCATTTACAGCCATATCTGCAAGCATCTTTCTGTTAATATCGATATCAGCCTTCTTTAGTCCATACATGAACTTGCTGTATGATAATCCATTGATTCTTGATGCAGCATTGATTCTTGCAATCCATAACTGTCTGAACTGACGTTTTCTTTCTTTTCTTCCTGCGTATGATGTAGCTAAAGCTCTCATTACTGACTGCTTAGCAACTCTATACTGTTTTGATCTAGCTCCTCTATAACCTTTAGCTAGTTTCAAAACTCTTTTATGTCTTTTCTTTGCGTTTAATCCGCCTTTAACTCTTGCCATTTTTATTTCCTCCTAACTTTAGATTATAGATATGGTAATATCTTCTTCATATTTTTTTCGTTTGTCTTATCAGCTGTTGTAGCCTTACGTAGGTTACGTTTTCTCTTAGCTGACTTCTTAGTCAAAATATGTGACTTATAAGCTTTGTTTCTCTTTAGTTTACCAGTGCCAGTCTTTTTAAATCTCTTGGCAGCTGCTCTGTTTGTTTTAATCTTTGGCATAATAATTCCCTCCTAATATTTCACGCTTTAGCGTTTCTTTTCTAAAAACATAGTCATGTTTCTACCTTCAAGTTTTGGCTTCTTAGTGATTTCTGCAATGTCTTCTAACAATTCTGCAAAATCATCAAGAACTGTTGCATTACTACTAATATGAGCCATCTCACGACCTCTAAATCTAAGTGTAACTTTAACTTTGTCGCCCTTTTCTAAGAACTTTCTAGCATTGTTAGCCTTAGTCTTCATATCGTGGATTTCCACATTAGGTGAAAGCCTAATTTCCTTAGTCTCAACTACGTGCTGTTTCTTTTTGGCTTCTTTTTCTTTTTTCTGCTGTTCATATTTGAACTTTCCGTAATCCATGATTTTACAAACAGGTGGATTTGCTTTTGGTGAAATCTTAATTAAATCAAGATCTTCATCGTAAGCCATCTGCTGTGCTTCTCTAGCTGACATAACGCCAACTTGCTCACCGTCTGATCCAATCACGCGAACTTCGTCATCTCTGATTTGCTCGTTAATCTGTACTTTGTTAATTGTAATGCACCTCCAAATTAATTTCCTTTTTTACAAATAAAAAAGTGGATAATCACAGAGATTATCCACATAAATACAAATTCAAAACACCAATATAGTGTTTAAAAAGTATGAACCTCGAATCACTCCTCGTGTCTGGGTGAGAGTGGATACTCTGCTTTCTTTTTACAACGTGTAGTAATATACCATTATTATGGTACTTTGTCAAATAAATTCGGGACTATTTTTGCCCTTGTTTTCTCTCCTCTTCAGGAATCTCTTCTCTTATCTCTTTAGACTCAATTTCCTTTGTGATTTGAGAAATAAACTCAACTAATGGCTTAACTCCTTCGTCGCCGGCGAATCTACTTCTAACTGAAACTGTACCGTCAGTTTGCTCTTGTTCACCAACTACTAGCATATATGGAAGTCTGTTAAGTCTAGCTTCACGAATCTTGTAACCAATCTTTTCAGATCTGTTATCTACTGTTACATCTACGCCAGCCTTTTTAAGTTTTGCTTCCACATCTCTAGCATAGTCTTCGTACTTATCTGAAATAGGAAGTACTCTTACCTGCTCAGGACATAGCCATGTTGGAAACTTACCAGCATAGTGCTCAATCAACCACGCCAAAGTTCTCTCATAACATCCCATTGAAGTTCTGTGAATGATGTAAGGTCTTTGTTTGTCACCATTTTCATCTATATAGTACATATCCATCTTCTCTGCTATAGCATTATCAAGCTGGATAGTTACCATTGTGTCTTCTTTGCCGTATACATTGTCAGCCTGGATATCAATCTTAGGACCGTAGAATGCAGCCTCGCCGTCTTCCTCAGTAAACTCAACTCCTTTTTCTACAAGTAAGTCTCTAAGGACACCTTGTGAGTGATTCCAGTATTCATCATCACCCAAATATTTTTCTCTATT
Source organism: uncultured Lachnospiraceae bacterium (assembly GCA_902793045.1). GTDB lineage: Bacteria > Bacillota > Clostridia > Lachnospirales > Lachnospiraceae > Eubacterium_G. The sequence continues at coordinate 4,559 of CADBBS010000002.1, read as the reverse complement.
CTCTGGATCCCACTTTGACAATCTATATCTGACATCATCCTGAACACCCAGCACATTAAATACATAATCCACTAATTCAAGACATCTAGTCAATTCCTGCTTAACCTGATCAGGTCTAATCATCAAGTGTGCCTCAGTGATTGTAAACTGACGTACACGAGTTAAACCATGCATCTCTCCAGAATCCTCATTTCTAAAGAGTGTTGATGTCTCTGAATATCTGATAGGCAAATCTCTGTATGATCTTTGCTCATTCTTATAAATATAGTACTGGAATGGACATGTCATTGGACGAAGTGTCAAAACTTCATCATCCTTTTCTTCGTCGCCCAATACAAACATTGACTCTTTGTAGTGATCCCAGTGACCTGAAATCTTAAACAAATCATTCTTGGCCATTAAAGGTGTACGTGTACGCTGATAGCCCCACTCGTTATCCTCCAAATCTTCAATCCATCTTTGAAGTTTCATAATCATCTTTGTGCCCTTAGGAGTAAACAAAGGAAGACCCTGACCTATTACATCAACTGTTGTAAATAGACCCATCTCACGACCAAGTCTGTTGTGGTCTCTTCTCTTTGCTTCTTCTAATGACTCAAGATAAGCTGCCAATTCTTTTTTATCGTCAAAAGCTGTACCATAAATTCTTTGTAGTCTAGCTTTGTTTTCGTCGCCTCTCCAGTAAGCCATAGATGATGAGATTAGTTTGAACGCTTTAACTTGTTTAGTACTCATTAGATGAGGTCCTGCACAAAGGTCAACAAACTTCTCACCCTGACTATAGAATGAAATGATAGAATCCTCAGGCAAGTCTTGAATAAGTTCTACTTTGTAATCCTCTTTTCTGTCTGCCATATATTTGATGGCATCCTCGCGAGGCAAAGTAAATCTCTTAATCTCTGCGCCCTCTTTAATAATCTTCTTCATTTCTGCTTCTATAGCATCTAAATCATCTCGAGTAAATGGCTCGTGTTCAAAATCATAATAAAAGCCTGTATCAGTAGCTGGTCCAATAGCTAACTTGGTTTCAGGATAAAGACGCTTAACAGCCTCCGCCAAAATATGACTAGCGGTATGTCTGTAAGCCTTTTTACCTTCGTCATCGTTGAAGGTCAAAATATTTAATTTACAGTCTTTGTCGATGGTGGTTCTTAAATCTACTACTTCACCATCTACCTCTCCTGCGCAAGCTACTCTTCCCAAGCCTGGCGCTATATCAAAAGCTATGTCTTTAACAGACATAGCCTCTGAGTATTCTTTTGCCGATCCATCTTTTAATGTGATTTTCATATTGTCTCCTTAATATTTAGAGTAAAATAGTTGCTCCCAAAATACTGCAATACATGGATGCGAATGATAATTAGTAAAGTGAATACTATCATCGTGTCCGATACCAATGTAGTTGTAATCGTTGCTCAACATATTTGCTCTATGATCTTTTGATTCGAGGAAAGATTTAAAACAGTAGTTCATAAAATCTTCTCTCTGTGTAACAGTGTCTGTTACAAAACTGATATTCTCACCCACACGACTGGCAGTTGGCAAATTGAATTCAGGTATAATTGAACTGAACGATCTGCCATCTGGTCTCATATGAGAAAAATTCTTATCGAATTTAATACCTAAACCGCTTACTTCTATCTTGGCTGGTTTTAGTTCTTTGGCTCTCTGTTGAGACGCTCTCATCAAACGATTTAGAATCTTAAGAGGTTTTACTTTTTCTTTTATTCTAAGATCGTTTATTCTTTTAAGCATCTCATATGAGTCTTTTTGAATTTCAATCTTATTAGGATCTTTTAAGTCTGTGACAACTACTTCTGCACTATATTTAGTTTTGCCAACCTTTGCATAGACATAAGTCAATCCCGGCGAAACTGCAGTGATCAAACCTTTACTAGAAATAGTTGCAATTCGCTTATTCTGAGTTCCCCAAGTTACTTTCTTCTTATTATTCTTCAAAGATAAAGTAAATGTGCTTTTCTTGTTATTTATATAACTTTCACCGACACTATTGTATTGAATATTCTTAATATCAAGTTTTAAACGCAAAACATCCAAAGAAGTCTTTGTGAACTTCTTATTTGGAATATACATGTTTCTGGTGACAGTGATTTTACACTTGCCAACTCTTTTTCCTCTTCTAGCAATGATAGTACATTTGCCTTTTTTCCTTCCAGTAACTTTACCTTTCTTGGAAACAGTGGCAACTTTCTTATTAGTACTTTTCCATTTCACTTTGATGCCAGATTTAGTCTTGAGTTTAACTGTGTATCCACCTGTCATCTTGTAGTATGAATAGTTAAGCTTAATCTTTTTAGCTTTAGCATCCACACTACTACATACCGGAAGCATTAGAATAATCATCCCCACACTTATTAATGCACAAGTGACTCTTTTACAAATCATTCTTGATACCTCCTTTACGTCGGTCTAAATATTTATTTGTTGTTATGTATCTTGTATGATTTCTTAATTGTAGAATGTTTATAGACGAACTTCTGAGCTTTTTCTAAGTAAACGGCCTCTTTTATCTCTGCCTTAGAATACTCTTTCTTAACATCAGCTAATGTCTTAACCTCATCGTCGTCTTTCAATTCAACATATAAATCATTATATCTCTGCTCTATTTCTTTAGCGCTAACATTAATGTCTTCTTCTTTTACGATTTCCCACATAACCAAAGTAGATTTAACTTGGTTCATATATTCTTTTTCTAGACTCTCTTTAGTGTCTCCGTTCATTGCATAGTATTCTTCTAGAGACATATCCCACTGATCAGCATTATAGTTAGCGTCAGCTTCTTCCTCTTCCTTAACTTTATTATACAACTTTGGAGGCCAAGATGTCATGGTTGCTTTATCAACAGCCATCTGCCATACATCAGCCATAGCTGCATCATCTAACTCAGTTTCAATAACTTGGAAGAACTCATCAACAGTCTTAACATCTTCGTTGCTCTCATTCTTAACCCAGTCATTAGTAACCTTTGGATGATTAACTTCGCTCACTTCTTTTACTTTTAGTTTGAAAGTGACATCATCAGTGTATTTTTTATTAGTATTAGAAATCTTACTAGCTTCTTTGCCAGAAAGTTTTACAGTAGCTGTATCACCTTTCTTTTTACCGATTAACTCATTTGTAAACTTCAAGTAAACAGCATTATCTTTCTGATCTGTTTCAGCAGCAATGCTATCCTGACTTAAATCTTTCACTTTCTTATCTTTGATGTATCCAGTGTATGAGAATTCAATCTCATCACCCATCTTTGCTGCTCTACTTACTTCAGTAGCTTCATAAGTTTTGTCAGCAAGCATATCATCAAATTTCTTTTGGTCAATGTCATATTCGAAACCTGTATACTTGCCTAGTTTAATATACTTATCAACATCGTAGCCTGCTTCTTTGTCAATCTTTTTATCTTGTCCGCAGCTACATCCAACAAACAATGTGGCAGCTAGCGCAACAGTTAAAACAATAGATATAATTCTTTTCATTTTTTATATTACCTCTTAATTTTCTGTAGTATAGTTTGGAGCTTCCTTAGTGATATGAATATCATGAGGATGACTCTCTTTAAGTGAAGCTGCTGAAATCTTAACGAACTTGCCAGTTTCTTTTAATGTCTCGATATCTTTTGCTCCACAGTATCCCATTCCTGAACGAAGACCGCCCATCAACTGGAATATTGTATCTTCAACTGTTCCTTTGTAGGCCACACGACCTTCCACTCCTTCAGGAACTAGTTTCTTTGCATCACTCTGGAAGTATCTATCTTTACTTCCGTTTTCCATAGCTGCGATTGAACCCATTCCGCGGTAAACTTTGTACTTTCTTCCTTGGAAGATTTCGAAAGCACCAGGAGCCTCATCACAACCTGCAAGCATTGATCCCATCATACAAACGCTTCCGCCTGCGGCAATAGCTTTAACAATATCACCTGAGAATTTAATTCCACCATCGGCAATAATTGGCACGCCATATTCTTTAGCTGTATTATAGCAGTCAATAATGGCGCTAACTTGAGGAACACCGATACCTGCTACCACACGTGTAGTACAAATAGAACCTGGTCCAATACCAACCTTAACTGCATCTGCGCCAGCTTCAATCAAATCTTTTGTAGCCTCACCTGTTGCCACGTTACCAGCTATGATTTGAAGGTCTGGGTACTCTGCTTTTATTTCTTTAAGAGTCTTAACAATGTTTGCTGAATGTCCGTGAGCTGAATCAATTACAATTACATCCACAGCTGCATCCACTAATGCTTTAACTCTCTCTAATACATTATTTGTAATACCAACTGCAGCGCCACAGAGAAGTCTTCCCTGCTCATCCTTCGCACTCAAAGGATATTTAATCTGCTTTTCAATATCTTTTATTGTGATCAAACCTTTAAGGTTATAATCGTCATCTACTATAGGAAGTTTTTCTTTCTTTGACTTTGCCAAAATTGATTTCGCTTCATCTAATGTCACACCCTCTTTTGCTGTGATTAGATTTTCTGAAGTCATTGAATCTTTAATAGGCTTACTAAAGTCAGTTTCAAATTTCAAATCACG
>CADBBS010000001.1 GCA_902793045.1 uncultured Lachnospiraceae bacterium | reverse complement strand
TCCAAAGTTTAAGAAGATCAAGACTTTGAAGAAGAGCAAATCCTCATATACTGATAAGAAAGTAAAATCAGGTCAGGTTTATACATATAAACTTGTTACATATAGAAAGAAGTTTGGCGTTAAGTCATACAGTCTTCCTAAATATGCTTCAGCTATGACAGCACTTTCAGCCCCATCTAATTTGGCAGCTAAAGAAAAAGCAACTAAGATCACTCTTAAGTGGAAAGCAGTAAACAATGCTGAAAAGTACGAAGTATATAAGGGTAAGAAACTAGTTAAGGTTACAAAGAAAACAACTTATACTCAAAAAGGTCTAAAGAAACGTCACAACTATAAGTTTAAAGTTCGTGCGGTTCGTAGATTTAAAGGTAAAACATATAAGAGTGCATTTGCTACTATCTCAACATCTACTACACTTGGTATGAAGGGATCATGGATTGAGATTAACATTAAGACACAAACACTAAGAATGTATATAAAGAATAAGCTATATGTTAAGACACCTATAGTATCAGGTAATGTGGGCGACAGACATACTAGCAAGGGAACACACAGTATTATAGAAAAGACTGCTCACAGACAGCTTAAGGGTTCATACCACGGACAAAGCTGGGATGTAACAGTTAACTACTGGTTGAAGTTCACTAGCGATGCTCAGGGTATCCACGATAGTGTATGGCGTTCAGCATATGGTGGAAACATTTACAAGACAAACGGTTCTCACGGTTGTGTAAACACACCACTTGGAGCAATGAGAAAAATCTTTAAGAAAGCTCGCGTGGGAATGCCAGTAATTGTTTACTAAAAGATAAAAGCGATATTAGGTTATATACTAACTGAATATAAAATGAAAAAAGCAAAGATAAAGCCACAAGCATTAAAGCTTGTGGCTTTTTTGTTGCATTAAAATTTTAAAACATGACTCTCTGTTCAAGTATATTGCCTATAATATAAATTTTTTTAAAAAATGTGGAAAATAACAAGTTATTGTTACGTTTATGAACGCCCCATATGTTATTATTATTCACGATGCGGTTGAACTACAAAAGGAACAGTTGCTGACTGGGTTTCCTTCTCTCATGAAAATGGGCAAAAATATGTTAGAAAAAAGTTAGTAAAACTATCTCAAACTAAAGATATAATTTGAATGCCGAACGAAATCTAAAAAATGTTATCACATAATATAGTTATTGAACTTCGACACTTATATCAAAAGAGTAAGCGCATCAACAACCTAGATTTATAAGCAATTAATAATTCCGTAGTTCACTCAGGGTATTTTCATACTGCATCTTGAACACTGGTGTAGTATGAAGATATTACTGCTGTTAAAAGTCATATACATTATTTCCCAGGAAAGCTTGGAGAGGATTAGAGGTTTAAAATGCAGGATAATATTTTTAGAGCAAAGATAGAGAATTTAAACAAAATAAATTTATATCTTAAAAAAAAATTAGATGGATATAGTTTTAATACGAAAAAACAATTGCAGATACACTTGGCTGTTGAAGAACTATTTGCTAACGTTATAGATCATGCAGATGATAATAAGGAAGATGTCGAAATAAAAACTGGCCAAGATGAGGAAGGCTATTTTTTTATAAGTTTGATTAATACAGATGCTCCATTCAATCCTTGGGAGCAAAAAAAACCAAATATCAAATTATCATTTGATGATGGGACGATAAAAGGACTTGGAATTTACATAGCCAAGTTGAGTGTAGATAAATACGATTATGAGTATAAAGATGGAAAAAATATAGTTACAATTTATAAAAAACAATAGAAGGATTGCTATAGACAAAATAATGTGTCCGGTTATATTTTCGATTTTTTATGGGATTTTTCCTTTTCATAGTTATCCTTTTATTTTTTTCTACATCTACATATGTAGATGTAGATTTTTTAGAAACAATCATTGTGTACAAGTGTTACGTTCGTGAACGCAATGTATAGTACAATTCAAGTTAAGATTTCGGAAGATGAAAATTAGTCATAGAGTGGAGGAAATTAAAGTATGAGGTATAATGGTAGCTTTTTATTTGATGGTTGCTTTACGAGAGGGATGTGGAATGGTGATTGTATTGCAAGTCTTGGAACTAAGCATTTGAAAAGAATATACAAATATTGTGTTGAATATGGAGAAGTAAAAAAAGCGGAAGAAATACAAGAAGAATTAATCAAGAGGAAAGTATTTAAAACAAAATTTTCATAAAAAAATTGAAGAGAAATAAGAAGTATTATGTAAGACTTAAAACATATAAAGTTGTAAATGGAAAAAATATCAATCACCTTGGTCAAAGAGAAGAATAATAAAAACGAGATAAATCACATGATTGCTATTCAATCATATTCGCTATTTTGAAATAAAAGATAAAACAATAAAATGGGAAAATACTATACTCAAGTTTATTGTTCAATATTCAGTATAAGTTGTTCCCCACTTTCCCTTTTTATTTTTTAATTCTACACTTACGAGAGTGGGTGTAGAACTTTTTTTTATAAAAAATGCTAAAAATGTGAAGAATGCACACGAAATTGTTACGTTTATGAACGCTTCATATGTTACAATATGTCCCATTGTGATGCGAGCAGAATTTCAATTATGATTGCGTCACAAAGAAAGTGTGAAAGGGTTAGGTTGAGAGAGTTTATATGGAAAAGAGTGATGTTATCATGATATGTATTTTTGCTGCCATTGGAATTGCGTCAATTATTGCGAGTTTAATTTAGTAGCGCGATGCTGTGGCTAGTCTAATTATTTAAAAGTAATTGGCATACGAGAATCATTTGGCAACATTTAAAAAAGTAAAAACAGAAAAGAGGTATTGATTAGGGGATGGATATTGATTTTAAATTTTACGACAAAGAATATAAGCAAATAATAGTGGGGAAGGAAGTTTTTGATTGGCATGTAGATGACTCTGATTGGATTAATAATCTTCTAGGAAAAGGATATAAGCCAGAATATGAAAGGCTCGAACTATTTCATGATGATATAGTTCCGAAAGACTTTTATAAAACAAAATTGTGTTTTAGCCTTTTTCTAATAGATGTAGAACAGTATAGGACTTGGTACAACTTGTATCAACCATTTTTGAATGCAGGATGGGTATCTAGATACGAAGCTTGGCTTTATGAAAAAAAGGCTATAGTGCCTTATGAAGACAATGTATTGAAATCTAAACCATCAAAAAATAGTGATGATTATGTATGGTTAGAATATAGGGATGAGAATAACGTAGACGGATTTCTTTTAGAAAGATTTGATCACGTCCAAGAAGTATATCCGGAAGTAAAATATGTAATGTTTGAAGTGGTATAGATTTAATAGAACGATGTTAAGTTAAGACATTTTTAAAAATAGATAAACAGATGAGGTATGAAAAATATAGTATTAAAAGAACAAAAGGAGTGAAATTATGAAAAAAAAGAATAAAAGGAGAGAAAGTATGAAAAGAATCATGAAAAAATCAATTGCAGTATTGAGCTCTATGGCAGTGGCTATTACGCTGTTTGTTGGTGTAAGTGTCACTCAACCGGCCAAGGCTGATTTAACATCGCTAGCACCTTGGACTTTTTATGAAGGTGGTGAGTCGGGCAGAAGCCAAGATCCAGATGGATATCCAATAAGGGTTTATAATTCTGTGAGTACCACGGCAGGTGAGTCGCAAGGTAAAGACTATTGGGATGTTGGCCCTCATATTAGTCATATCGATGGTCCAGAAGTATATTGGAAAACTACTAAAGTTGCAAATGGATTTACGGCCGACATTGAAAATACAGGATGGGATGGAGAATATCAAGGAGGGACTTGTGTGAGAGATAACCCTTGGTTATTGAGAGCATACATGGATATGCCTGCTAAGCAAGGTCATCGTTATACAGTTTCATTCAAAGCAAAATGGACAAACAAAGAAAAAGCTCCAGAAAAGAATATTATGGTGGATGCTGCTGATGACTATTCAAGTAGTTGTTTTGACGAAGATGAAACTGAAACAGTTAAATTTAAAATCAAGTCAGGTGAAACATATAATTACTCTGCAGATTTAGTATTGTATTCTAATAGTTCGAATATTAAATTCACTATTGCATATGGAGCCTTTCTATATAGTCGTGATCAAGGTTGGACGACAGAAGATGTTGCTGCTAAGGGGATTCTCGAAGTATCAGATTTTGCAGTAGAAGACAAAGGTTACGATCCTGAAATCCCTACACAAGCACCAAAGCCAACAACTACGACTCAGGAACCATCCACTACAACTAATAAGGAAACTGAAACTCAACCTGTTACAACGACTCCAGATGACCCTAGTCAATGGGAACTTCAATGGAGTGACGAATTTGACGGAGATTCTTTGAGTGCTAAAAATTGGACAGCTGAAACAGGTACCGGAGATTCTGGTTGGGGAAATAATGAACAACAGTATTATACAGATAGCAAAGATAATATAGAAGTAAGTAATGGTTCTTTGAAGATACATGCTTTGAAGCAAAGTCGAGGTGACAAACAATATACTTCGGCTAGAATAAAGACTCAAGGTAAGCAGTCATTCCGATATGGGAAAGTTGAAGCGAGAATGAAGCTGCCTAGCTTTCAAGGGTCTTGGCCAGCGTTTTGGATGTTAGGAGAAAACATAAACAATGATGGATGGCCAAAGTGTGGTGAAATGGACATTATGGAAGCCATTAATGACAATGATGAAATATATTCTAACCTACATTGGTCCTATAACGATACAACTCTTGATACATCAGGAGTAGCTTACAATGTTGGGGACAGAAAAGAATGGCATACATATAGTATGAATTGGAATGAAAATCGAGCCGACTTTTATGTAGATGGAAAATTATCTCAGACATATGAAATTACAGATAAATATCAGATGGATGAACTCAGAGAAAAGCAGTTTATTATATTAAATCTTGCCATTGGAGGAAAATGGCCAGGTTATCAAATTGATGATTCAGCATTTCCAGGTAAATCAACTATGGAAGTTGATTACGTACGAGTTTATAAAAAAACTGAGTCAAGTACAACTGAGTATGAATCGACAAAGCAAGCTGTAACTACAAGCCAGGTTGCTACTACAAAACAAGTTGCTACTACAAGCCAGGCTGCTACTACAAAGCAAGCTGCAACTACAACAAGTCAGGCTGCTACTACAAAGCAAGCCGCAACTACAACAAGCCAGGCTGCTACTACAAAGCAAGCCGCAACTACAACAAGTCAGGCTGCTACTACAAAGCAAGCCGCAACTACAACAAGCCAGGCTGCTACTACAAAACAAGCAACATCTGCGAAAACAACTTCAAATACTATTAAGGTGGCTAAAGCAAAGATTAAAAAAATAAATAGAAGAAAGAAATCCCTTAAGTTGACATTGAAGAAATTGAATGGTGTTACAGGATATCAGATTAAATATTCGAAAAATAAAAAGTTTCATGCTTCCAAGACGAAAAAGGTAAAGAATACGACAGTTGTAATTAAAAAGCTGAAAAGAAAGACTAGATACTACATAAAAGCTAGAGGTTACAGAAAAAATACACGCATTATTATTTATGGCAAGTATTCTAAGTGCAAAAAGGCAAAAACATATTAATTGTTTTTCTATTTTATATTCCTCGCATAGCCACGGTAGATAATCAATGTTGATTCTAATAGTGAATGTGCATTGATTGATACCGTGGTTAATTAATGATTAAGAAAAAGGAGAAATAAAGATGATGGATTCGGTGATAAATTATGCAGGTAAAGTATTAGTGTTGATTTTCATTTTGTCATGTGTAGCGGGAACATGCTATGGAATTATTGTTTTAGGAACAATAATATTCAAGTGGTTGACAAGATATCTTTAAAAAATACTAAAAGATTAGTTTTTAAATATTGTGTGAAAGGAGGGGGCGAATGGGAAAAGTCGCTTTTGTATTCGATGGAGTAGGAACTCAATATCCGGGTATGGGCAAAGAGTTTTATAATCGATTTTATGCAATAAAACAACAATTATTATATTTAGAACAATTCAGAGTTGGTACTTTGCGAACGATGTTTCATAGTTCATATGCTGAACTTGATAATAGTGATGATTTGTACCCGGCGTTATTTCTTGCTGATTTAGCTTCGTATTTGATGTTGGAAAAAAATAATATAAAGGCAGATGCGGTTGTTGGCTTTGGGATAGGTGAGTTGATGGCCATATCTGCCTCTGGAATGTTAAGTTATGATGAAGGTTTCCAATTTGCTTGTGAGAAAAGTGATATTTTTGCTGAAGTTAATAGGTATAAAACAATGTTTCAAACAAGTGGGACAGTGCGTGAACTGAGTAGGGAGATTGAATTAAAAAGAAAACTCGTTGATGGAAGTGATTATATACTGAGAGAACCATTAATTCCCACTTATTCTGTGAAAAGTGCGTATAAGTATCCAGACAATTTAGAAGGTATAGTAGATATTCTTAGTGATGATATTTTTGAACCATATAGTTGGAAAGATACTATTATACAGATGAATAGAGATGGAGTTGATGTGTTTGTAGAATGTGGTCCGGGAGATTCTCTTTCTTACAGTATTAAAAAAATATTGAGAAATGTGACTACATACCAAACAAAGGATTTAGAATCGCTAGAAAAAACAATAAAAGGATTAAAACAGGATCGTCACAGTTTTTAATCATACATATCTTACGATGTTCTTATATGTGATGTTCACTTCTTTAGGTTGAGATAGAAAAACTTAAAAATAATATAGCACAAGTTCATTGTTACGTTTATGAACGCCTCGTGTTGTATAATCACAACGTTGCAGTGTACGATTTGTACAATCATCATTAAAGAGAGGAGAAATAATTTTATGAAGAAACTATTAAGGAAAGTGCTAGTTGTTATTTGTTCACTAGCATTTATGGTTACGGGTATAACATATACTCCAATGACCACAGCAAAAGCAGATACTACTGAATATGAAATAACTGCTCCTAGAGGCGGGCCAGAAGCATCAGGCACGCTAGAAAAGTGGGACTATGTAGTATTGCCTCACTATGGAGATTCACAATGGGCAGTAGCTGCTTCAGTACAGAATTATGATGATATCAAAGGATTTATTTTCCGTCAGAAGACATACTGCTGGAATGCAGATGCACCATCATGGTTAAAAACACATGATTTGAAAGAAGAGTTCGATTTGGAACCAGGTGAAACATATAATATGGCATTAAAGATTAAGCCATCAGATTATTATACTTCATCAAAAACATCAAATTTAGGAATTCTTACAGAAGGCGCACATGCTGATTTGTCGGAAAAAATCAAACTAAATAAAAAATCAGGCGAGCAAGAAGTCACTGCTGAGATTATTCCTCAAGCTGCTAAAGATTTAAAATTAGTTCTTGCATATGGTCAAGGCGGTGATGCTCAGGTAGGTGGTTTCGAAATTACAGATATTAGTTTTACTAAAATAGATAGTTTTAAACCATGTATTATGAATGATGACCCAAATGACCCTAACTATGGAACATTTGTGCCAGAAGGTACTCCTTGGAGTGTGAAAACACAATACAATGGTGAAGACCTATGGGGTAAGATGAGTTATAAAATAGACGGCACAGCTTCGGATATTGCTTCCACTTCCTTGAGAGAAGATATACCAGCACATGACGATTCTAATGAAGTGTTGAAATCTGATGCATTAAAAGCAAAGAAACGTGCTCAATATAAAGATATGAGTGATGAACAATTCAACGAATGGTGGAATGAGTACAATGCTATTGAAGATGCAGATGCATGGTGGTGGTGGAATTCAGCCAAATTATCTGGTTATCTTGAGGATGTTGGATTAAGAGATGGCAAGTTCTACAAAGGAACTATGAAAGTTGAGTATACTTCAGCAAGCACTGAGTATTCACCAAAACTTAGAACTATCTTTGGTGGAACAACTATGATAAATGACATCAATGATGGACTAAATACTATTGAAATAGAACAATTTTTATATGATGAAAATCAGAGTGATATTGAATTTAACTTAGACTTATTAGAAAAGAGTGGAGTTATGCGCGTGACTGAGATTAATATTGAGCCAGTAGATGACTTCATGCCAATGGATAAGAATGTGAAATTCAAGACAGATGCTGATTCACCATGGACATTTGAAATTCAGAATCAAGCACCAAGTACATGGGGAGCTATGAGTTATATACAGGATACTCCAGCTTCAGATCCAGCGACTACCAGATTTAGAGTAGATTCACCTGCACATGATGATTCTAATGAAATATTAAAGTCAGATGATTTGAAAGCTAAAAAGCGTAAACAAGAGCCATATAAAGATATGACTGATGAACAATTCAACGAATGGTGGAATGATTACAACGCTCTTGAAGATGCAGATGCATGGTGGTGGTGGAATGCAGCTAAGCTTCCAAACTATTTGAAAGATGTTGCTAACTTGCAAGAAGGATATAAGTATAAGGGAACTATTGTTTTTAATTATACACGTCCAACTGTTAAGTCCAGTGCCGATGAGTATGATACTCCAAAGTTAAGAATGATTGAAAATGGAAATATTTCAGTTATAGATTTGGTAGAGGGAGAAAACACAATTGATATTGGTGGAGAAGAAGGATTTACTTACACAGGTCAATATCCATCAATTGAGTTCAACCTTGACCTATTAGATAAGGGTGGAATTCTCCAAGCTTCTAGAATTTCATTTGTTAGAGCAGATAACTTTAGTCCAGTTACTCCTAACGTTAAAGATGGATTTGTACCAGAAGGTACACCATGGAACATTAAAGTACAGTATGATAAAGATGCTGGCTTATGGGGACAGATGAGTTATGCAGTTGATGGTACTCCATCATTAGTTAGCTCAACAATAATGAGAAATGATAACCCAGCACATGATGATTCAAACGAAGTGTTGAAATCTGATGCATTGAAAGCTAAGAAACGTACTCAATACAAAGATATGAGTGATGAAGAATTTGATGAGTGGTGGGCAAACTACGATGCTACTGAAGATGCTGATGCATGGTGGTGGTGGAATAGTGCGTCATTGCCAAATTATTTAAGTAACCAGCTTAGCGATGGAAGAGCTTATTCTGGTTCAATGATTGTCAACTATACTGCGCCAACTACATCAACAGAAGAATATACACCAAAACTAAGATATATTCTAAATGGTGAAGTGCATATTGTTACACTAGAGCCGGGCGACAATACAATCGCTATTGACTCATTCGATTATTCAGATGTATATCCAAGTATCGAGTTCAATTTAGACACGTTAGAAAAGAATTCATTATTCCAGGTAAAAAGTATTAGCTTGACACAGGCTCCTGGAAATTGGATGAGAGTTACAGATAATATTGATCCTGGGGTTACTATTCCAGTAACTTACCCATCAACATTGGCAACCTCAGGTGAAGTTACACATAACTGGAAACTATTTGCAGGTATGTGGGAAGGTCATGGAGCAGCACTTTACTATGATAATGATTTAGATGACCCTTCTGACCCATTAAAGGTTAAGATTGGTGCTGGTGAAAGATGGGATCCAGCATGCGCACAGATCAAAATAAATAATGAAGACGCATACCAAGAACTAGAAGAATATACAAACTACTATATGATATATTCGTTTACTTCTACAGAGAAGGGAACACTACATATCAGCCAAGAAGGTTACGCACCATCTAAGTTACAGAGAGTTGATATTACAGATGATATGTATGATGAATCTGATGGACTATATCATGTTGAGTTTAAAAAGATATTCACATATCTTCCTGATCAGAATGATTCATACTTAACAATGTTCTTAACACCTACTACCTATGTTTATAATGAGCAGACAGGTGAGACAGATGTTGAGATGGATGGTGAATACTTACCAGCAGGAACTATTATTGCAAATCATAAGATTTCATTTACAAGACAGGACAAAGATGGATGGACTCTTGTTACAGATAGTAGAGATCCAGATTATCAGAATTATGATGATATAGTAAAAGATTCAGAACAGAATCCAATACTAGAAGCTTATACAAACTCATTTGGTTATAATCAAGCTCTATGGTCTGAGTATGACAATGGTAGAATGAGTTATTTGGCAAATCAGAATCCTGATGGAGTAGATGATATTGCTAAGATGGGTATCAGACTAGATTCTACAGCATATTCAAATGGTCCAGATAACTATTCATTTGATAATCAGTGGGCTAACCATCTACGTATTCCAAACGATTATTTTTATTCTAGACCAGATACTAATGGTAACCAATTAGAGGATGGAAAAGAATATAAACTAAGATTCTATATCAACTCTACTGAAACTACAGCCGAGAATATGGGTCTAATAATGGTTAGACAGGGTTATGATGAAAACCAGTGGTTTAGATATCCTGTTGGAAAAGGACTAAACCTAATTAACGGAACACTTAAAGCTAAGAAGAGTGGAAGAGATACAAATCCATACATTGTAAATTCAGATTACACTAAGACAGGTGGTATCGATTTCGTATATAACGAAGGTTATACTACAGACGATAGATATGTACAGTTCGACTTCAGTGAATTTCCACAGGGAACAACTATTAATGATATTTCTTGGGAATTTGAAGCAGTTGGATACAATGTATTCCTAGATGGTAGTAAAACACCAGATAATGCAGATCCTATTGTAGAAGGTGAAACATACACATTCCCTACAGTAGAAGGTGTTATCGGTTATCAAGATAGCTATGATGATTCAAAAATTTACAGACCAGGCGAGCAGATTCCTTATGATGACTTCACAGATGATATTTATGCAACATCTATTACAGGTTATAAGGTAACTGTCGTGGATACAAATGGAAATACACTCAAGACTGATTATCTAAATCCTGGAGAATCATATACATTCCCAAGTGATTTACCAAATGTACAGGATTATACATATAATGGACATACATATCAAAAGGGTGAAACTATGGGACCAGTTAACGAAGACAGAACTGTTATCGCTAATCCAGTACCAGGTACAACTCACACAATAACAATTGTTAATTCGAAAGATCCTTCTGATGTATTGCTTACAACATCAGTAGACAATGGCAGCAATTATGAATTACCTACTATACCAGGTATTGATTTGGATAAATATGTATGGAGTAATAAAGATTATCAACCAGGCCAAAAAATAGGACCTATTACTAGGGATGAAGTAGTTCAGGCGGTTCTAGTTTCTTACTACAAGATTTCTATTGACGGTATAAAAGTTGCCGACATTAGAGATGGTGGTAATTACACATTCCCAAGCGGACAAACTGCTTCCAAGATTGGATATATTTCAGTTGATGGTGGACTAGTGCTAGATCCTGGTTCAACGGTTGGACCAATCCATGAAGACAGAGATTATTTGTCAGTTGATGAGATTGAGTTGAATTGTCAACCTGGAGCTTCAATGTTATTGAGCCAGGCAGAGAAAAATTCTAGAGGTATTGTATTTGGTACAGAATTCTCTATTTATGATATGAATGGAAATATAATTTCCTTTAAGAATTATAAGCAAGTTTACAAGTCGGAGTCATTTAAAGTAGGCACATTAGTTACTACAGAAGATTTATATTATAACTACTTTGACGAGACTATTGATTTGGCACAAGTTCAAAAAGTTCAAAAAGATGGTCATCTGGAGTATATTAGAAATATTATGAATAATAATACATTCCGTAATGAAAATGATCCGAAAAATGATTATGCAACATTTAGAGCTGGTCTTGCAAGTTTGAATGATCCTAATATTCCTAGAAACTTTATTGCTAGAGCTTATGGATATGTTGAAACAGCAAGTGGAAATGTAACGGATGTTACTTATACGAATAACTCGGATGTTAGATCTATTAAAACAATAGCTACTAACATAATGAAAGATGCTAATTGGAAGTCAATATATCCAGATGCTTGGAAGCAAGAGATTATTGAGTATTGCGCAGCATTCGAAGACTAAGGAGGTAAGATATGAAGAAAGAATTGTATTTAAGTCCTGTAGTTGAGTTAGAAGTATTTGACAAAAAAGACATTATAGTTACTAGTGGACCAAATGAAGGTGAACCAGTAATTGCCAACGAAGATGTACCAGGACAAGGATGGACTGATAATGCATAAATTTTAAACAAAAGAAAATATATGCTTTACTGCATGTTTAGTGAATACTAAACATGCAGTTTTAATGTGGTCAAAGTTACATAAAATAAAGACAAAATAGATAGGTATACTTGTATGTATTTATGCGTGGCATAATAATCCTATAATATAGAAGCGTTTATATTATTGTTAATAGAAAGGAGAGTTAATGTAATGAGAAAAAAGAGAATTAACAGAATAGCGTTGAGTATGATTTTGTCGTTTGCGTTTGTAATAACTGCGCTTACAATTAAGCCAACTCAAGCTGGTGATGGAATTAGATATATCAGCAGAAGTTGGAATAGTGAAATAGGAACGGTAGAACAGGAAGAGAAGATTTGTGATAATTATGAAACGATTGATAACTCTACTTCTGAACTAAATATAATCCGAGTGATAGGATCGATGCGTTGCATCGGTCCTATTTATTTGTGAAGTTATTAAAATCCGATTAAAAAAATTCTAAATCCATTGAATAGTCGAATGGCTGTTACGTTTATGAACGCCCCGTGTGGTAATATAGGAAATGCTGATACAAAAGTAGCAGTAAATAAACTTTTAAGTAAGGAGAAAATGTATGAGGAAGAAAATTTTAACAACCGCTATAGTTATGACATTATCCTTAATGTCAATAGTTATGGTCGGGGCTATGACACTTTGGTATGCAAGTAAAGGAAGGAGAGGGGTATATGTTTATGTCGAAGCTCAGTTCAATGGTTCTGTAAAAACTAGTACTACACAGTATGGTTTGAAAAAGAATAAATATGTGAAAAAAGTTACTATTAGTTTAAAAGAGGGACATTATGAAATGAAAAAAAGAACTACAAAAAGCAATAAATTAATAAGTATAGAAAAGATTAATAATCCATTTCAAATTTCTGCTGCAAAATGGAACTGGGATTATAAATAATTTGTTAGTTTATTATATATAAAAAAGTAATCTTTGCACTGTGTCTGGTGAAAGGTACAGTGTAAAGAGTTTATTATTAATGGTGTAGATATGAAATTATTAAATTCTAAGAATATAATTTTAATTATAATATTATTTATGAGCGTATTCATTTTTCAATTAGGAAATAATGCAATGTTATCTTCAAGCAATGATAATGAAAAGAGTGATATTTATGTAATCAAAACTCTTAATGAAGATAACCCATCAATTGGGGAAGTAGTCACCTATTTTAAAAAGAATGGTTTTCAAAATATTAGTTTTTCAAGTGATTTTAATCATCATGCTATTATTGGATTTACCCCTAAAAGTATTCATGACTTGAAAGTTAATCTAAACATTAACTTGAGTTTATGCAAGAATAAAAATACTGCAGTCGTAAATAAACAATATAGAGAATTAGTATATAAAAAAAATGGCAAAGAATATATTAACTATAGAGGCGATGAATATAATGTGGTTGGATATTATATTGATAAAAAAGATGATTCATTAATGGGAAAAAATTTTTATATAAATACTGATTCTCCTAGTATAAGAAGTGATAATTATTATGACACAGTAAAAATTCAAGATTTTGGAAATTATAAAAGAAATCAGGTAAAAAAAGTTTCAAAAGAAATATTTAATTCTTTTCGAGAAGGTGATGAGCATGAATCTATTGATACGAGAGAAACATATGTGTTCATTCTATTTATGTGCGGCCTTTTGGTGATTTTTAATTGTATAGGCTTCGTATTAAAGTGGCTAAAATATCAAAAAAATGAAATATCTATACGGTTAATGATTGGTGCTACGAAAAGTAAAATAATAAAGTTACTATTTGCAAGATATTTTGCAATTATAAGTCTATCTTTATTATTAGGAACAACATTGTCATTAATAGTTCTGAAGGTTGCTCGTGAAACGGACATTTTGAGTAATGTAAGACTACTTTTCGGTTCGTCATTATTTCCTGCTTCTATTTTGTTGAGTATGTTAGAGATTATGTTTATAGGTTATATTCTATTGGGAGTTAATATCATATTACAATTTAGAAGAGGGAATATATTCGAGAAATATAAGGGGTGCTAGCAATGAAAAGATTAAAAGAAAATATTATATATGGATTAAGAGCTCTAAAAAAAAGAAAAACTCAAAGTCTATTTTTGTTAATTCAGATTAGTTGTTCAATACTTCTTATGTGTTATGTGCTTGCTAATTATTATGATAGTAAAAAAGTAATAAATCATATTGATAATTATATGGGTGGAAAAAACATTTATACTATTAGAAATCTAGATACTTATGATTTGGCAGAGGAAGAGGATGAGAAAACAGTTTTGGAAAAATATCGCGAAGTATTCTCTAAAATAGAGAAATCACATATCGAAAAAATACTAGTTAGCAACACAGAGTCTTTTGGAGGCGCGGAAGATGAAGGAGAATTAAATACACTAAAAATCAGTCCAAACTTTTTTGAAAAATACGAAATAAAGATATCAGAGAAAAATGAATCTATTGATAAAACTTTTAAATTAAGACAAGGTGAAATATACAATCAAAAGAGAGTTCCTGTATATATAGGAAGTGAGTTAGGGGGAAAATATGGATTGAACGAGATAATAAAAATAGATTCAAATCTATCTTTTAAAGTAGTAGGAGTTTTAAAAGAAAAACAAAGTATCAGCTTGCCTATGCAAGAGAAAGAGAGTACCTCTGTAGATGATATGATACTAATTCCATTTTATTTAGACTTAAAAGAAAACTTTGTTGATTATTTAGAAGCACTACAATTTGTGGCGAATGACAAAGAGGAACTAAGAGAAGTAGCAGATGTGCTTAATGAGGAAAAAATTATAGATTTTTATTTCAAGAATTATAATGAACAGTTACAGTATATAAAAAAAGATTATACTAATCTATATGCAATATACTTAAGCATTGGAGTGATCATTTCGACGTTCTCTATAATAAGTATTATTGGTATGATTATACAAATAATTCAAGATAGTGAATACGAGTATGGAGTTAGTATGATGTGTGGAGCAAGAAGAGGTGATATCTTCGTGCGATTGGCTACACAAATCATATTTGTGTTTGCTTTGGGAATTGTTCTTTTGTATTTATGTTTTGGAGTAACAAAGTCTTCCAACAGTACAATTAGCGCTGTAGTGTCAATAATAGCACTGGTGTTAATCTATGGTTGGAGAAAGATTAAAGTTGGAGAAATAATCAGTAAAATAAAAAAGAGTGAGTAAAGTGGTGTAATATGAAAATATTAGAAATAAATGATGTTAAAAAAGTATTTGGTAAAGGAGATAGTGAAGTGAAAGCTTTGGATGGGCTATCTCTCAGTGTGAATCAAGGTGAAATGGTTGCCATAATGGGTGCTTCAGGCTCAGGAAAGAGCACTTTATTGAATATTATAGGAATGTTAGATGTTCAAACAGATGGCGATTACTATGTAAATGGCAAAAAAGTGAATGATTATAGTTCTAAAGAAATGGCTAAAATGAGGAATGAATTCTTTGGCTTTGTAGTTCAAGATTTTGCTTTGGTTCCTGAAATGAATGTAGAAAATAATGTAAAGTTACCTTTAACATATTCAAAACTATCTAGAAAACAAAGGAAAGAGCGTGTGCGCGAATTTTTATCAAAGCTAGGTATAGAGGATAAGATTAAGAATTATCCACATCAGTTATCAGGTGGCCAAAAACAGAGAGTTTCAATAGCTAGAGCATTGGTGAATAATGCAAGTGTAATTCTGTGTGATGAACCAACAGGTGCTTTGGATTCTAAGAATACTATTAAGATAATGGAACTATTTAAAAAGCTGAAAGAAGAAGGTAAAACATTAGTTATTGTGACTCATGAAAAAATGGTGGCTGAATACTGTGACAGAATTGTAATGATCAAAGACGGAAGAATTCATCCAAACCATGATATGCAAAGTGAATAAAACTGTTTAATGTGAAAAACTGATTTGAAAAGAGTGCAGAAATACATTTATATATTTCTGCACTCTTTTCTTAACTAAGCGGCAATAGTCACAGTTACGTTTATGAACGCCCCGTGTGATAGAATAAACGCCAAGGAGTTTAAGAGATAATGATTGAAGTAAATATAAAACCAAACGAAGTTGTTATAACAGGACATTCAGACGCGGAGCATGAAGGAGATGAGTCTCTATGTTGTTCTGTTAGAACGTTATATTATTCCCTGGTGGCTAATTTACTTAATGTAACGGATAGAGTTGATTACGATGGTATAGAGGGATATGCACGGGTTAAATGCAAAGAATTTAGTCAAGAAGTACAAGGATGTTTTAAATTTTTCGAAATATCGATTAAATATCTAGCAGACAACAACCCTAACGATATTACGTTAGTGAATTCAATTGTGGGAAATAAATTATCTTTTAATTAGTGAGGAGGTATTACGGTAATGAGTATGAAGAGAGTTATAAGTATTGTTCTGATTTTGACTTTGGCTGTTCTAACGCAAAATATTTGCAAAAAAGTGGATGCAAAAACGCATTACATTAATCTGAACTATTCATATTATAAAATGACAGGTGGATTTGTTGTGAAACTCAAAAACCGATCTGGTTTTAAAGTCAAATGGAAGAGTACAAACAAAAAAATAGCTACCGTTTCCAAACAGGGCAAGGTGAAAGCACATAAAAAAGGAAAGTGTTATATTATTGCAAAAAGAGGGGGAATGGTTGATAAATGCAGAATAACTGTAACTAGCAATGAGTATATTCCTAACAAAAAATTCACAAAAACTTCGCTGAATGTTTTGGGACTTAGAATTGATATTAACAATATAGAATATGACGAATGGGGGAGGAGTGTAATTGTAAAAAAGAAGAATACATTCCCGTTGTCCCTAAAAAACAATAGTAAAAAAATTGTATGGCAATCTACTAACAAAAAGATAGCGATTGTGTCAAAAAAAGGAGTGGTTAAACCTATTTCTCCTGGAAAAACCTATATTGTAGCGAAAGCTAATAAAAAGAAATATAAATGCAAAGTAATTGTGACTAACTTAAAAAATCCTTGTAAGATTGAGAAACAAAATGATGCTTACGAAATGTTAAGAAGGATTAATAATCTGCGTATAAAGAAGAAAGCTAAACCATTAAAGATTAAAGATTCTTTGATGAAAGCATCTGACAAAAGAGCGACAGAGATTAGACCTAAAAAGATTAGTGTTAATGGTTTAGGAATAAAACTTGATGAGAATTTTGCTCATGCTAGACCCAACGGGAAATCATTCAGTACGATATTTAAGGAAGTTAATTTACCCAGAGGAAATCAAATGGGTGAAAACATTTGTTTCGTTACAGATACTGTTAGGCAAAGAAACAAATTTTTGAATACTTGTTTTAAGAGTTTTCTTAATTCTAAATATCATTATAAAAACATGATTGATAAAGACTACGATTATATCGGTATAGGGCATGATGATAGTATTCACTTTACAAACTACCATACACATCCATGTATTGCGATGTTTTGGGTTCAATTATTTTATACCAAATAAAACAAGGACAATGTGAAAAGATTACATTCAGGACTGTTTTAGTCTGTACTATAAGTAAAAGTAAAAAGGAGAGTTATGATGAAAAAAATAATATCGATGGTAATTGCTATTTGTATGCTAATTACAATGGTACCTACAATGGGAACAAGCATTAAAGCTAGAGAAACATCTATTGAAAAAATTAATAATCCAAGATTATTATTAAACCAAGGCGTTGCAGAGTGGGACTGTGTTTACTTCGGAAAATATCCGCAATCGTCGGATGGTAAAGGTGGCTTCAAAACAGAACCAATTAAGTGGAGAGTTATATCAGTAAAAGATAATGACGCTTTTTTGATGGCTGATAAGGCGTTAGACTTTAAAGCTTTTGATACCAGTGGATATGATAGTAGATATAATTCTGGTGCAGAAATGCCAACTTGGGAAAGATGTACTTTAAGAAGTTGGCTTAATGGATATGGATCAGATTCAAACATAGCTGGAGAAGATTTCAAATCTTCTAATTTTATAGATACTGCATTTACTTCAGCAGAGAAGGAAGCTATTTATACTTCTACCGTTGATACGGATACTTGTTATAATCCTGGTACATGGAATAAAACTTCAGATAAAGTATATCTATTAAATGATTTTCATTCAGGTCATAACTGGAACAGGATAGGAGAAGCAGAATCACTTTCTGTTGATGAGATGATGAATAGACAGTTTGATACTGATTATATAGGCAGATGCGAAGCAACAGATTATACGATAGAAAAAGGTTGTAAAAGCATTTGTGATTGGTGGTATAGTGGACCCGGTTGTACCAATGGAAGTGCTGCTTGCAAACATGCTATTTACAGTAAAACGAATTATGGTCCAATGGCGCAAAAAAAGGCTATACGTCCAGTTTTACATTTGAATCTTTCGACTGATACATGGACCAGTGCAGGTACAATTCAAAGTGAGTGCGAAAAAGGGGAAAGCACTACTCAAAATACTACAACTGAAAAAGAAACAACAACTGAACAAACTGACGAAATTCCTACAACAACACCTGATATTGATTACTCAGGTGATCTATATAATGTTGAAGAATATATAAAGGGTGAAGAGAGATCATATCCTAAAAAAGAGGGAAAAATATTTGCTGGATGGTATGCAGACAAGAATTATAAAACACCATATACTAAATCAATTGGTGAAGCATATGCCAAGTTCATTGATGAAAGCATACTAGGACCGGTTAAGTTCCAAATGGCAAATGATGGCTCAGCTATTAGATTTGTTAGTTCTGTTGATAATTTAAAGTATTTAGATTGTGGATTTATTATTAATGGTTCTTATGATGGACATAGCATTAATAATAAAAAAAAGCAGGCTGCTGTACTTTACAGAAGTATAAATGCTGGTGGACAGAGAGTATATCCAACAGTATTTGATGATGACTCTAAGTGGTTTTTTGCATATACAGTAAGAGGATTGCAAGCTGGGAAAGAGATGTCATGGAATATTACACCATACTACGTGACACCAGATGGAACAACAGTAGAAGGAATAGAGGGCAAAATAACCAAATCTGCGACAGAAGAAGATTGGAAATCTGTAACCCCTCAACCAGCAGATTATTATCGTAAAGTTTTTGAAACAGCAACATGTACAGAAGGTGTGTGGAGCTTAAATGCATATGATGGTCTTGGCGCAATGTCTTATAAAGGAAATGGGAAATCAGATGATGATTTGAGTTTGAAAATTGATGAACCAAATTTTAATCGTAAAAGCATTGGAGGAAAGGGCATAATAAAATACGGATTAAGTGCGACAAAATGGTTAGGAGAATGGGATTATAGGAAAACATACAATTATACAATTAGATTCAAGTCTAACAGAGCTGGAACCGCTGCTATATGGATGCAACATTATATTAGCTATGGCATCTATGATTGGCCAGAAGATACAAAAATAGTTGAAGGTGAGAATGAAATAACTGGAACTATCAAGGCTAAAGGCGATGGATGTAATTTTATCTTTTTGCCGGATGATTTACCGGAAGGAACAATTATTGATTTTGAAGAGGTATCATTGGAAGAAGCTTTAGTTCCAGCAGATGCTCCGGGTGGCTTTGCTTGTAATGAAATAGAAGATAACATTATAATTTCTTGGTGTGATTATGATCAAGTTAATCTATATGTAGACGATGAGTACTATGGTACATATAACCAAACTATTGTATTACCAAAAGACAGTTTTGAACCAGGGGGACATAAATTTGAAATAGCGGGCGTAACAGATGACTTGTTCGGCGAGTCTGAAAAGACAGAGTCAACGACAGTCAAGATAGACAATTATAAGATTAAATATAACCTAGAGGGTGGAATTGAAAACGAAAACCCTAGAGAATATACAAAAAATAGTGATGATATTGTTCTTAAAAGACCTACTAGAGAGGGATATATTTTTAATGGTTGGACAGGTGAAGGAGAAGAAAATGCCTTAGATGTCACTATTAAAAAGGGCTCTAAGGGAGATAAAGAATATACTGCCAATTGGGTTGAAGAAGGCGTGTGGACAGACGCATCTAAGGATTGGAAATTTGCCTTGACCAATACGGAAGCGATTTCGTATAAAAAGAAAGAAGTAACTGAAAACAAATTTTCAATTAATTTAGAAAAAAGCAATTTTGCATCTGAAGACTTCAAAATAAGAACACCTAAATACACAATTACGGAAGAAAATTTACAATTAGAAACTTTCGGGGTTCGAATCAAAGAAATTGGCGCCCATACACTTAATGGGTTCACTATAAATCTATATAAAGAAGATGGAACATGCTTAAACCAGGGAAGTGGTATAGATTTTATCTCAGCTACTATAGGTAACTATAATGATGTCCCACAGGATATATCTATGGGTTGGCTCTTGAAGTTTGATAATCTTAAAGTGGGAGATGTGATATATGCAGAAGCCATATTAAATTGTACAACTTTTGGAACCAAAGAAATCTACGCTGGTTTTGGACCTGAGTATACAGATTCGGTTGATTGTAAAATAATACCTCCTGTAGATGATTCATATAAGCCCATCGGAAAAGATGGTTGGAAATATTATTTTGCCAACACAGATGATGATATGGCTATGTATAGGAGTACATTTGATGAACACCTGGATTATAAAGGTGGTACATCATGGAGTGATTTACCTTATTTTGAGGTAACTCCAAGATATGGAAATTATATTTTTTATGATTTACATGAGTATCATACGTGTTTTCGAGCACAGTTCAATCTATTGAGTCCGTCGTATATTGCTAAAAGTAGTGGTTATCACAGAATAGAATTTAGAGTAAATACGTTTTCGCATTTGAAATACGGAAAAACATCTCGAGGAATAGAAGTATTAAACGGTAATGGTGAAGTAATTGCTTCTTCGGATACGATTAGTAATAATGGAGAAAACGATGATACTTTTATATGTGAATGCTATGTGAATAAAGGTGAAAAAATCTATATCAGATATAACCACAGCATTCCTCGTCATACTGTAGAAGACGTATCGGAAAAGTGGAAATATCATTCAAACAATATAGAAGTTAAGTCAGTTGAAATATCCAAACTTAATAAATACAAGATTGATTACGATTTAGATGGAGGGTACCTTGTAGATGGGAATACCAATCCAACAAATTACTTTAGTTCTGATGATGATTTTTATTTAAATAATCCTTGTAAAGATGGTTTTAAATTTGTTGGATGGACAGGAACAGATTTTCCAGAACCAACTAAATACGTTTTGATTCAAAAAGGAAGTGAAGGTGATAGACACTACAAGGCCAATTGGAAAGCAATTAACAATGAATACAGAAAAGTTAAAGATGGAGACGAATCTGTAGGAGTTTGGCATGTGCATGATAGCACCCCAGAGGCTGATTCATGGAGCCGCGGAGAAATTATGTACGCAGGAGATGGAGAAGATTTTTCTGATTTTAAGGTTAAGGTATCGAAATATGAGAGTGGCACACCACATTTTAAAGAATTTGTATACTATTATGTTCCTAATCTCGAGACGGGTAAAGAGTATAATGTTGAATTTAGATTTACTTCAAATATGGACGAAGAAATCTATATGGAATCTCAAGTCATTGATGGTAAAGATCTTCAAGTAAAAAAAGGTGAAAACATTGTTAGATATAGGATTAGCAACGGTTCTTCACGTATACTGTTTGATTTTATGCATGTTTATGAAGGGTTTGAAATAGATTTTAAGAGTATTAAGGTTACAGAAATAGAAGATTTAGATGAAGATACAGATGGCGATATTAATGTCCCATCACCAAGTGATTTTTCAGCATATAATTATGTTGATAATGATGATGTATACAAATTAAAATTTAGACCAGGCGAGGGTATTGACAAATATAAACTTTATGTAGACTATGATGATAATGAATTGAAAACTATATCAACTAGTGGATTAGATTTAGATGAGAAAGGTTTTTTCACACTAGATTTGCCTGCTAATGAATTTGAAGATTATACTGACGGCAAAGTTCATAGTTTATACTTGAGATCAATTAATAAAAGTGAAAGTATTTCAAAAACTGTTAAGACCACTTTAAGGTTAACAAAAAAACAAACAGTAGATAATGGTATACCTAGAATATATGTTGTTACAAATACCTACAAGGCTATAGAAAAAGGTACAAAAACAGCAGCTTCACTTGCTGTAAAGAGTGAAGGCTCTGAAATAAATAGTGTTAGTGAGTATGGCACAATAAAACTTCGCGGAAACTCAACTGCTAATGCCGCAAAGAAATCATTTAATATTTCATTTGATTCCAAACAAAAATTAATGCCTGGAGCTAAAGCAGGCAAAAAATGGTGCTTATTAGCTAATGCCTTTGATAAATCATTAATGAGAAATAAATTAGCAATGGATTTAGGCAAAGCGATAGGTGGAATAGCTGTCCCTGAAGAGCATTTCGTTGATTTGTATTTAGATGGAATATATAAGGGCAATTATATTCTTAGCGAACCTGCTGACAATGGAAGATCAGGTGTTGAGTATGATGAAGGAAACGAGAAGAATCCAAGCAAAGATATATCGTTCGAGTATGACCTCCACGGTAGAGATTCTGGAGAAGTGTATGTTAATGGTGGGACTTATAAAACAGAGGACTTAGAGGACTTAGTTAAAGAAATGGAAAAGGTAGGCATAAACGATTTATCTAGTACTATTTTAGATGATAACAGCGAATTTATGAAAGCCCATCCAGAATACAAATGGCAAGCAGATAAATTCAAAGCATTGAACACTACAATTTCTGAATTTAATAAATCACTTGATAATCCTAGTTCCGATAAAGCATTGGAATATATAGATATGGATTCCTTTACTAGTATGTATATTGTAGCGGAATTATTTAAGGTAGTAGATTTTGGGTACAGTTCAGTTAAGTTTTATGTAACATATGATGGTAATAAACCAACTATCCATGCTGGAGCATTGTGGGATTACGATTTATCGTCCGGAAATTCAGGATCTGGTAATCCAACAGTAGATCCTAAAGCTGCAGAAGAGAGGGGTATGGATACAACAGAAGGTTTTAGATGCCAAGATGTGAATTATTGGTTTGGACAATTGATGAAAAATCCAACTTTCAAAAAAGAGGTTATCCAAAAGTATAAAAAGAATGATACAATCATCCAAAATCTATATAAAAGCAACGATAAAGGTGAAAGTCTTATAACACAGAATTATAGCCTTATAAAGAAATCAGTAGAGGCAAATTATAAGCCAAACGACGAAGGTGGTGCAGGATGGTCTGTAGATTGGAGGGACAGTGGAGATCAATATGAAATATTTGGAAGTATTTACCATTATAGTTATGACCCTCGTGATAAAGATTATAATGCACATTTAGACTTTCTTAAAAACTGGCTTGAAAAAAGACATAAATGGTTAATGGGACAATGGGAGAATAGTAATTAGGCGAAAAATAAATCAGAATTACCAAAGATGTCAGATGTTAAAGCGACAGAAGAAACAACAAAACCAGTCATTGCATTGCCACAAATGTCTGCAACTAAAGTGCTAGCCAAGGATAATGCATTGAAGAATACTTGGAGTAAAAAATCTGGTATTAGTGGTTACGAAATACAGTATTCACTAAAGAAAAATTTTAAGAAATCTAAGACCATAAAGATAAGGAAAAATTCTGCGACATCAAAAACAATCAAGAATTTAAAGAATAAGAAAAAGTATTACGTAAGAATTAGGACTTATAGGAAGGTCGCTGGAAAAATTTATCGTTCAGCATGGTCTAAGAGACGCTCAATTAAAACTAAGTAGAGCACAATTATTCATTTAAATATAATAGCCACAAGTTCGTTGCAACTTGTGGCTATTATATTTAGTTCAGGATATCTCAATAATCAGAGATTTTTCTGTCTTGATTTTCAATAGAGAAGTATTGTTACGTTTGTGAACGCATAAAATGTTATACTAAATATGCGAATAATCCTCAAAGAGGAGCGAAGTTGATTATACAAATAGCATTTATCCTACTTCGCTCTTTTTTTGTGCCGTTAAATATCGCTAAATGTTAAATTTGCTGCTGTATATTCTGCCCATGCGTAGTCTATCATATATTCCCCTTTGAACGCATTTATTGCAGCCATATCTCCTTCTAACATACGATAGTAGTCGCAGTCTAGCATTTCTTTGTTGATTGCAACTTGTCTATGCTCACGAATCAAAACTTTTTCCATTCCGATTTCGCTTAGTGTACTTCTCATGTCACTAATGAGGTTTCTGATGCGCTGGTTAATAGTGGACATATTAGCTTCATCCCCCCACATAGCAGCGCAAATCTCTTCCGATGTACTCAAAACGCCTTCTTGGTCAATTAAAAAAGCCAATAATTCCTTTGTTTGTTTACGCTGAAATATCAAAGGTTGACCTTGGTAAAATACTTCAAAATGACCGAAGCATTTTACTTTTAGTTTATTTCCTTCTAGTTTTTGAAGTTCGGGAATATTGTCTAATTCTTCTCTAACATCTTTGGCGGTGATGGGTTTCATAAGATAACCTTTTGCTCTTATTTTGAAAGCATCAACTGCATACTCGGAGTAAGCAGTAACAAAAATAATGTGAGCTTCAGGGGTTAGTTTCTTTATTTTCATTGCTAATTCAATCCCAGTCATCTCTGGCATTTCTATATCACTAAAAACTATATCTGGGATAATTTCTTCTTTTTTTATTGAACTTAGAAGATCAGATACCTTTGAGAAAAGCATAACAGTGGCTTCTGGTTCAACGTTGTTTAGTATACGCTTAGCTGATTTCAGTTGCATTTCCTCATCATCAATTACAAATATTATCATTCTTGCTTCCCCTTTTTATTTATTAAAAAACGAAATGTGGTGCCTTCGTTTAGTACCGAATCAATTGAAATCTTACCCAAGTTATTGTACTTAAATCTTTCAATAACGTTCTCAATTCCTATATGAACCCTATCTTTTCTTTTTGGGACGTCCTCTGGAACAAAACCAGGACCATTATCGATTATATCAATTTCGTAGTAGTTATCCAATTCCATTGTGCGAATAGTAATAAGTCCTTTTCCGTCTTTGTTTTTTCTAGCACCATATACAACAGCGTTTTCTACTATTGGTTGGATTGAAAGAATAGGAACCTTAAAATCAGTACATTGAAAATCATATTTTACTTCTAGAGCATCACCAAAGCGTAACTGTTGAAGCTCAAGGTATCTCTTAATGTGGCCGATTTCTTTGTCGAAATCGATCATTCTTTTTTTGTGCAATGCATCTAAGTTATATCGTAAATATTGTGAAAAGCTTGTTAGTGCCTTATCACCTGTTTCTAAATCATTTTGATAGATTTCTCTTATTACAGCAAGACTATTAAATAAAAAGTGAGGCTTCGCTTGACTAGTCAAGATTTGATAATCTTTTTTTCTCAATTCATCGTCTTTTTTTGTCTGTGCGAGTTCCGCTATATGAATATAGATAAGAGACAATCCAATTGCAATAGCCAGGTATATTATTCTTACTCTAGGATGGGAATACTCTTGAATTAAAACTCCAATTAGTATTAAACTCATAATCGCGTATAAAGATAACTTATTTTGACGTCTGAATCTACGTCCGTATCTAATAAAACCTATAGTAGAAAAAATTATTAGCGTAAGGCTTATAAACATATAAATCGGATACAGTGGTCCATCTGAATAACGATTATGAGAATCGATAGTAATCATTCCACCAGTGAAAGCTGTCACTAATTGGAGCAGTGTGTTGACTGTCAAAATTGAAAAAACAATAATGTTAAAGTATCTTTCGCGACGTAACTGAATAAGCACCGCCATTACTGCAAAAGGAGTTAGTATATAATCACCACACTTTACAACTCGAAGTACCCATGAAGGATAGTTGGTATTACCATTAAAATAGAGTCCCAAATATTCAAATAATGCAGAAAGCGCTACGATAAAATATAATTCGTAATATAGTCGTTTAGAGCGTTTATCCAAACGATCATTTTCGTGTACTATAATGCACAGAATTGTTAATATCATCCAAGTAAGACAGTAATAATGTATCAATAAAACCCCCTAGATTTACTTTAAAATAATAGTAGTTTTTATTATACCATAGTGTAAAAACTTTTCAAAAAAACTCATTGAAAAAAAGATACACTGTGTTATAATCATTATGCTATGTGCGTATGCGCGTGTGTTTTGCGTGCAAAAAGCACATGAAACTATGGATTTTTGGGATGTTTTGATACATTTCAAAACGTTCCATTTCATACAAATTTTTATATTTTTAGGAGGAAAAACAAATGGCAAACAAATGGGTATACCTTTTTAGTGAAGGTAATGCTGACATGCGTGAGTTACTTGGTGGTAAAGGTGCTAACCTTGCTGAGATGACAAACATTGGTCTTCCAGTGCCACAGGGATTCACAATCACAACAGAAGCTTGTACTCAGTATTATGAGGACGGCAGAAAGATTAACGATGAAATTCAGGGACAGATCAACGACTATATCGTGAAGATGGAAGAAATCACTGGTAAGAAATTCGGTGATGCTGAAAATCCACTTCTTGTATCTGTTCGTTCAGGAGCTAGAGCTTCTATGCCAGGTATGATGGATACTATCCTTAACTTAGGTCTTAACGAGACTGTAGTTAACACAATCGCTGAACAGTCTGGAAACCCTAGATGGGCTTGGGACTGCTACAGAAGATTTATCCAGATGTACTCTGACGTAGTTATGGAAGTTGGTAAGAAGTACTTTGAAGAACTTATCGACGAAATGAAGGAAGCTAGAGGCGTAGAGCAGGACGTAGATTTGACTGCTGATGACCTTAAAGAACTAGCAAATCAGTTTAAGGCTGAATATAAAAACAAGATTGGCGAAGACTTCCCAGATGATCCTAAGGAACAGTTGATGGGAGCTATCATGGCCGTATTTAGATCATGGGATAACCCACGTGCTAACGTATACCGTCGTGATAACGATATCCCTTACTCATGGGGAACAGCTGTAAACGTACAGTCTATGGCTTTCGGTAACATGGGTGATGACTGTGGTACTGGTGTTGCATTTACTCGTGACCCTGCTACAGGAGACAAAGGACTATTTGGTGAGTTCTTGACAAACGCTCAGGGTGAAGACGTGGTTGCTGGTGTTCGTACACCAATGCACATTTCAGAAATGGAAGAGAAGTTCCCTGAAGCATTTGCAGAGTTTTCTAAAGTATGTAAGACTTTGGAAGATCACTACAGAGATATGCAGGATATGGAGTTCACTGTTGAGCACGGTAAACTATATATGCTACAGACTCGTAATGGTAAGAGAACTGCACAGGCAGCACTTAAGATTGCTTGTGATTTAGTAGATGAAGGCATGAGAACTGAGGAAGAAGCAGTAGCTATGATTGATCCTAGAAACCTAGATACACTTCTTCACCCACAGTTTGATGCACAGGCTATCAAAGAAACAGAACCAGTTGGTAGCGCACTTGGAGCTTCTCCAGGAGCTGCTTGCGGTAGAATCGTATTCACAGCTGATGATGCTGTAGAATGGGATGCTAAGGGCGAGAAGGTTGTTCTTGTTCGTCTTGAGACTTCACCAGAAGATATTACTGGTATGAAGGTTGCTCAAGGTATCTTGACAGTTCGTGGTGGTATGACATCACACGCTGCCGTTGTTGCTCGTGGTATGGGTACATGTTGTGTATCTGGTTGTGGCGACATCGATATGGATGAAGACAACAAACAATTCACACTAGCTGGTAAGACATATAAAGAGGGAGATTACATCTCAATCGATGGTTCAACTGGTAAGATTTATGATGGTATCATCCCTACAGTTGACGCATCTATCGCAGGTGAGTTTGGTAGAATCATGGCTTGGGCTGATGATTTCAGAACACTTAACGTTCGTACAAACGCTGATACACCAGAAGATGCTAAGAGAGCTAGAGAACTTGGTGCTGAAGGTATCGGTCTTTGCCGTACAGAGCACATGTTCTTTGAAGAAGACAGAATTGCTGCATTTAGAGAGATGATCTGTGCAGATACTGTTGAAGAAAGAGAAGCTGCATTAGAGAAGATTCTTCCATATCAGCAGAACGACTTCGAAGCTTTATATGAAGCACTAGAGGGACATCCAGTAACAATCAGATTCCTAGATCCACCTCTACATGAGTTCGTTCCTACAGAGGAAGAAGATATTAAGAAATTAGCAGATGCTCAAGGAAAGAGCGTTGAAGAAATAGAAGCTATCATTACTTCACTTCACGAGTTTAACCCAATGATGGGACACAGAGGACTTCGTCTTGCTGTAACTTACCCAGAGATTGCTAAGATGCAGACAAAGGCTGTTATCAGAGCTGCAATCAACGTTCAGAAGAACCACGTAAATTGGGAAGTTAAACCTGAAATTATGATTCCACTATCATGTGATGCTAAGGAATTGAAGTACGTTAAGGATATGGTAGTAGAAGTAGCTGACGCTGAAATCGAAAAAGCAGGCGTTGCACTTAAGTACGAAGTTGGTACTATGATCGAAATCCCAAGAGCTGCACTTACAGCTGATGAGATTGCTAAGCAGGCTGAATTCTTCTGCTTCGGTACTAACGACCTTACACAGATGACATACGGATTCTCAAGAGACGATGCTGGTAAGTTCTTAGATGCTTACTATGATGCTAAGATCTTTGAGAACGACCCATTTGCTAAGCTAGACCAGGACGGTGTTGGAAAACTTATGGAAACAGCTATTCAGCTTGGTAAGAAGACTAACCCTAACCTACATCTAGGTATCTGTGGTGAGCACGGTGGTGACCCATCATCAGTAGAGTTCTGTCATAAGATTGGACTAGATTATGTATCATGTTCACCATTTAGAGTTCCAATTGCTAGACTTGCAGCAGCTCAGGCAGCTATTGCAAATAAGTAATTTGGTCCTAAATAATAAAAAATAAGGAGGTATTTGAAAGAATACCTCCTTTTTGTTATTTAAAAAAGACTAAAAAATTGATATGATAATATGTAGAATATAGTACGGACTAAATATTGATGATTATTTGTAGTCATTTTTTTGTATTTCTTGAAATGTACTATAATATGTTTAGAATATAAAAGGAGAGGTCGGATATGAAAAAGTATATGAAGATTGCATCTATCGTTATGGCATTCATTATGGTCATAACATCGGTAGCCTTTGTTAGCACTGCTAAACTTGAAGCAAAGAGCAAGGTTAAGAGTGTTACTGTTAAGGGCGCAAAGAAAAATATGACTTTAAAAGTCGGAGACAAAAAAACTTTTAAAGTTAAAGTGAAAGGTAAAAAAGGGAAAACATCTTTCACAGTTAAGTCTTCAAACAAGGCCATTGTTAAGGTGAAGAAAAAAGGCAAAAAGATTACAATTAAAGCTGTAAAGGCAGGAAATGCTAAAGTAACAGTTAAAGCTAAGAAGAATAAAAAGAAAAAATTTGTAATCAAGATTAAGGTTACAAATAAAAAGGTTGAGCCTAATAAGCCCGTAGTACCTACCACAGTGGCTCCGGTTAAACCAACAGTAGAACCTACTTCTCAAGCACCAGTAGAACCTACTACAGTGGCACCAGTAGATCCAACTACAGTAGCACCAGTAGAACCTACTACTAAAGGTCAACTTGAGACAAAGGATTCTATAGGTGGTATGGACGAAGGTGATGGTGACGATATCAAAGACTTAATTAAAAAACCTTAATCATCTATATCAGTGAAGACCAAAGGAGATATTCAATAGGATATCTCCTTTTTATTTGCTAGTGTAATACTTAATAATATTAACAAAAGCCCATATTCACTTTATTTGAAAACATAATAATGGTATAATAATGGGCGTTGTGAGGAAGTTTGATTGAATTAAGAAAGAGGTAAAAAATGGGTGGATTTTTTTCAGTAGCATCTAAAGAAGATTGCGTTTTTGATTTGTTTTTTGGAGTGGACTACCATTCACATCTAGGTACTAGACGTGCTGGTATGGCGGTACATGGAGAGAACGGTTTTGATCGTGCTATCCATAATATTGAAAACTCTCCTTTTAGAACAAAGTTCGAAAAAGACGTTCAGGAGATGAAAGGTAATCTTGGCATTGGCTGTATTTCAGACTATGAGCCACAACCTTTGATTATCCGTTCACATCATGGAGCATATGCACTTACTACAGTTAGTAAGATTAATAATACAAAAGAGTTGATAGAAGAACTCTTTGACGACGGCCATGCGCATTTCCAAGAGATGAGTACTGGCGAGATTAATGCTACAGAATTAGTGGCAGCCTTAATTAATAAGAAAGATAATTTTGTTGCTGGAATTAAATATGCGCTAGAGGCGGTAGACGGTTCGTTGTCGATGATGATCATGAACAAAGAAGGCATCTATCTAGCTAGAGATAAAAAAGGAAGAACTCCTATCGCAATAGGAAAGAACGAACAAGGTTTTTGTGCATCGTTTGAGGATTTTGCGTATAAAAACCTAGGATATACAGACTATAGAGAACTGGGACCTGGCGAGATTGCAGTGATGACGCCAAAGAATGTGGTAACGCTCGAAAACCCAGGCAAAGATATGAAGATTTGCACATTCTTATGGATTTACTACGGATATCCAGCAAGTTCATACGAAGGTGTGAATGTTGAATGGATGAGATACGAGTGTGGTAAGAGAATGGCTAAGCGTGATAATGTGAAGCCTGATGTGGTAGCGGGAGTGCCTGATTCAGGACTTGCACATGCTATTGGATATGCTAATGAATCTGGCGTTCCATACAGTAGACCATTTATCAAATACACACCAACATGGTCTAGATCATTTATGCCAACAATTCAGAGCAAACGTGATTTGATTGCTAGAATGAAACAGTTAGCAGTTGAAGATTTAATAAAAGATAAGAGTTTATTGTTAATTGATGACTCAATCGTTCGTGGAACTCAGATGAGAGAGACTACAGAGTACTTATTCGAGAGCGGTGCAAAGGAAGTGCATATTAGACCTGCATGCCCACCACTTGTATATGGATGTAAGTATCTAAACTTCTCACGTTCATCTTCAGAGATGGAACTAATCACAAGACGTGTGATTGAGAGACTAGAAAATGGAAATGTAACTGATGAAGTTTTGCAGGAGTATGTAGATCCAGATTCAGAGAAGTACGCTACTATGGTTGAGGAGATTAGAAAAGAACTTAACTTCACATCTCTAAGATTCAACAGACTTGATGATATGCTAGATGCAGTGGGAATCGACAAAGATAAGCTTTGTACTTACTGCTGGGACGGTAAAGAATAAACGATATTTGTCCTAAAAAAGAATTTGAACACAGTTTGTACATACATTATTTGTACAATTAAAGTGATTTGATATGGGAAAATTTGACGGATTTTTAATATGTTCAGATGTGGACAGCACACTTACATACGAGGCTGGAAAAGTGTCTGACGAAAATGCAAAGGCAATCAAGTACTTTCAGGATGAAGGTGGATTG
The DNA here is from genome assembly GCA_902793045.1 of uncultured Lachnospiraceae bacterium. Lineage (GTDB taxonomy): Bacteria > Bacillota > Clostridia > Lachnospirales > Lachnospiraceae > Eubacterium_G. Next base: position 2,996 of record CADBBS010000001.1, on the reverse strand, counting down.
TTTACTTTGGCTACGGGCAGAGCTCCTTCGTTTATGGAGCACTTCAGCGACAAAGTAAAGATAAATGCGCCAGTTGTTTCGTTTAATGGTGCGCTACTTTATGATACTGAAAAAGATGAGCTGATAAAGACTTGGCCGGCCAATAAGGCTACGATTTATAAAGTTTTTAAATATTTGCAGAAGAACTATCCAGATGTTTGGCATTATTCGTTTGGAGTAAATACATCTATAAATGCGCAGTATGAGGCAAAAGACCACAGCGCAGATGATGGTTCGCTAGATGCTTTGTTTGATACATTTCCAGATGAAATGTACAAAGTTTTGACGGTGCAGTCAGAACCTTTGACGTTGGAGATTAAGGCAGATCTCATAAAGACCTTTGGCGAGGAAATGCAGTTTTACAGAAGTTGGAACGAAGGCCTGGAGTATGTTTCGCTCGAGAGCGGCAAAGGAGTGGCAGTAGATTACCTAAAGAAACATTTGAATGGACAGATTCATACCACAATAGGTGTGGGAGATTATGAAAATGATATCACATTGTTAAAATATGCTGATATTGGTTATGCGGTAGATAATGCGATTGACTGCGTCAAAGAAGCCGCAGACAGAATTACTGTAAAGAACACTGAACATGCTATAGCAGCAGTGATAAAAGATTTAGAAGAGACAGTTATATAAGGAGAGAAGCTATGAAGAAGAAATTGATTATATGTATTGCTATAGTGGTAGCAGCCATAGCAGCGGTTGTTGTGATTTTGTGCGTAAATAATTGCGGAAATGCTAAGAAAGCTAAGATGGAAGAGACTGTTGTTGTGACAGATAAAAATGGAGACAAAGTTGTAAAAACTAAAAAGGAATTAGCCGAGGAAGAATCTTCGAAGAAGGCGTATGAAAAGAAGAAGCAGGATGCTTGGGATGGCGCTGTAGTGGTAGAAGAAGAAACCAAAGCTAAAAAGGATAAGCAAGTAATTTACAAGAGAAACAAAAAAGGTGAAATCGTGACTAACAAAAAAGGAGAAAAGGTTACTAGAAAGCCTGAGTATGCCGGAGAAGATGAAGGATGGTCACCTATTGTTACTCCTGACGATTTGAACAAATAAAACTTTTAGTTTTAAAGGGTAAAAAAATGAATGATAAGGAAGTAGTAAGGACTGCAGTCAGAGTGTCGACAGTCAGTATTGTTGCGAATGTACTGCTTAGTGCATTAAAATTGCTAGCTGGCATATTCGGCAAGTCAATGGCTTTAATCTCTGATGCTATCCATTCTCTTTCAGATGTGTTTGGCTCCGTTATTGTAATAATAGGAGTCAAATTTTCTAAGAAAGAGGCGGATGAAGATCATCCTTACGGACATGAAAAAATTGAATGCTTAGCAGCTTTGGCGTTAGCTGCCATACTTTTCTTTACGGCTGGCATCATTGTGTTTGATGCTATAGAGAAAATTGCGAACAATGAGAGTTTGGAAACTCCTGGCATGGTTGCCTTGGTTATGGCGATTGTATCGATAGTTGCCAAAGAAGGTTTGTATTGGTATACAATACTTGCTGCGAAGAAGATTAACTCGCAAGTTCTAAAGGCAGAAGCTTGGCACCATAGGTCTGACGCGCTATCATCTATTGGTAGTTTGATTGGTGTGGGTGGAGCTATGCTTGGATATAAGATATTTGACCCGATAGCAGCAGGTGTTATTGCAATTCTTATATGTAAAGTGGCTGTTTCTATCACAAAGGATGCTGTAGATAAGATGGTAGATAAAGCGTGTGATCCTAAAACTGTAAAAGCTATGAGTGAGACAGTTGAGAGTGTGCCGGGCGTTATTAAACTAGATATGATAAAGACTAGATTGTTTGGTACTAGATGTTATGTAGATATTGAGATATGTGCTGACAAAAACCTAAGGTTAGAACAGTCACACCAGATAGCAGAAAACGTACATGATTTGATAGAAGAGAAGTTTGAAGAGGTGAAACACTGTACAGTTCATGTTAATCCTTCAGATTAAACATAAAAGTTCAAATTACGCATAAAAGAGATAACCGGTCTGTTGAAAAAGGCCGGTTTTTTTGGTATTATATATATTTGACTGAGTGTATTCAAAAGTCATCGGACCCATATAGTCCGAGAAAGGAGATTTATTTGAAAACACAAGATTTTAACAAGAAAATCGAAAGACTAGTCAAGAGAGCCAGTAAACAGGATAACAGACTATCTAAAGAGGAAATCAAAGTGTTCTTTAGGGCTGTTCAGCTTACTGACAAACAGGAAGAGAATCTTCTTCCAACACTTCGTGAGAACGGTGTAAAAGTTCTTACAGAAAAACAGATTGCCGCTCTTTCAAAGAAAAAGTCAGCTAAGAAAAAGGCAGAGAAAAGTAATAAGAAAGCAGGAGCAAAAAAGGCTACTGCCAAAAAGTCTGCAAAGAAAACAGCTGCCAAAAAGACAGAAAAGAAGGCAACAAAAAAGACTACAGCCAAAAAGACTAAAAAGAATGAGACTAAAAAGGCTGCAGCAAAGAAGACTGAGACTAAAAAGTCTACAGCTAAGAAGACTAAGAAAACTGAGACTAAGAAAACTACAGCTAAAAAAACTACAGCAAAGAAAACTGCTAAGGCTGAGCCAAAGAAGACTACTTCGAAGAAGGCTGCTAAGAAAGCTACTGACGAGAAGAAGACATCAAAGAAAAAGGGCGCTGAGGAAGAGTCAGAAGAATTGGTTGAAATCTCAGTGGCAGATCTTCCAGATGCAGGAACAGAAGATCCTACAGATGAAGATATTGCTATGGTAGAGACAGACGAAGAGGAAGAAGCTAAAAGCAAGAAGACTAAAAAGTCTGAGAGCGAGAGCGCAGAGAAAGATGCAGTGGACTTGCTAGAGGGCGTAGGCACTGAAGACCCTGTTCGTATGTATCTAAAAGAGATTGGTACAGTACCACTTTTGACGGCGGAAGAAGAAGTGGAACTTGCTAAGAGAAAAGCTAAGGGCGATAAGGCTGCCAA